>JARRNI010000737.1:0-2556 GCA_037385125.1 Pseudolabrys sp. | reverse complement strand
CCACGGCCGAGATCGCGCCGAAGACCGAAGTGTCAGTGAGTTGCGAGGCGCCCGACCTCGAATTGCTGTTTGTCGAGTGGCTCAACGCGATCATTTACGAGATGGCGGTGCGCAAGATGCTGTTCTCCCGCTTTTCCGTGCGCATCGACGGCACGCATCTTACGGGCTCGCTGTGGGGCGAGCCGGTGCACGTCGAACGCCACCAGCCGGCCTGCGAGCCGAAGGGCGCGACCTATACCGCGCTCAAAGTGGCTGAGGGCGCCGACGGCGCCTGGTCGGCACAATGCATCGTGGACGTGTGACGATGGACCCCAACCGTTTCACCCGTGTCGACGACACCACCTGGCGCATCGAGCCGCAGGGCGCCATGCGCGTGCCGGCCATCATCTACGCCGATGAAAACCTCATCCGCGACATGGACGACAAGGTCTACGAACAGGCCGTCAACGTCGCCATGCTGCCGGGCATCGTGCAGGCGAGCTATGCCATGCCGGACGCCCATTGGGGCTACGGCTTCCCGATCGGCGGGGTCGCCGCCTTCGACGCCGACGAGGGCGGCGTGGTCTCGGCGGGCGGGGTCGGTTTTGATATCTCCTGCGGCGTGCGCAGCATGCTGACCGGCCTGAAGGTGGCCGACATCCTGCCGGTGCAGAAGGAGCTCGCCGATTCGCTGTTCCGTCAGATCCCGGCTGGCGTCGGCTCGACCGGCGCCATCAGTCTCGACATGGCCGAGATGGACGCCATGCTGACCGGCGGTGCGCAATGGGCGGTCGAATGTGGCTGGGGCGAGGCGCGCGATCTCGCGCGCATCGAGGAAGGCGGCCGCATGGCGGGCGCCAAGCCCGAAAACGTCTCCGATCGCGCCAAGAAACGCCAGCACAAGGAGATGGGCACGCTCGGCTCCGGCAATCATTATCTCGAAGTGCAGGCGGTAACGGAGATTTTCGACGCGGCGGTGGCCGAGGTCTATGGCTTGGTGCCCGACGATGTGGTGGTGACGATTCACTGCGGTTCGCGCGGGCTCGGACACCAGATCGGCACTGAGTTTCTGAAAGACATGGTGGTGGCGGCCCAGGCTTCCGGCATCACGCTGCCCGACCGCGAGCTCGCCTGCGCGCCGATCAAATCGGAAATCGGCGAGCGCTATCTCGGCGCCATGCGCGCCGGCATCAATTGCGCGCTGGCCAACCGGGAAATCCTCGGCCATTTTGCCCGCCGCGTGTTCGAACATTATTTCCCGAACCACGACATGAGCCTGCTGTTCGACGTCTCGCACAACACCTGCAAGGTCGAGCCGCATATGATCGATGGCAGGCGGCGCGACTTGTTCGTGCACCGCAAGGGCGCCACCCGCTCCTTCGGGCCCGGCCACAAAAGTCTGCCCGAGCCCTTGCGCGCGGTCGGCCAGCCGGTGCTGATCGGCGGCAGCATGGGCACCGGCTCCTATATTTTGGCGGGCGAGACCTCGGCCGAGCAGAAGGCCTTCTCGTCCGCTTGCCACGGCGCCGGGCGCGCCATGTCGCGCCATGCCGCGCTCAAGCAATGGAGCGGGCGAAAGATTCAGGACGATCTGGCGGCGCAGGGCATTTTCATCCGCAGCCCGTCGACCCGCGGCATCGCCGAGGAGGCGCCCGGCGCTTACAAGGACGTGAGCGCCGTCGTGCTGGCGGCCGAGCATGCCGGGCTGGCAAAACGCGTTGCGCGGTTGCGCCCGCTCATCTGCGTCAAAGGATAGGGCCATGTCCGGCGAAGGCAAAACCCGCGAGGTCTTGATTCCGCCTGAGGGGCTGGCCGGCAGTCTGCATATCCCGTCCGGCGCCCGCGCGGTGGTGGTGTTCGCCCACGGCAGCGGCTCCAGCCGCTTCAGCCCGCGCAACCGCGCGGTGGCCCAGGCATTGAACGGGCACGGCTTCGCCACGCTGCTGTTCGACCTGCTCACCGAGGACGAGGAAGCCGACCGCGCCAATGTGTTCGACATCCCATTGCTCGCCGGACGGCTGACCGACGCCATGCGCTGGCTCGATGGCGACGATTGGGCGGGCGGCGTGCCGCTCGGCCTGTTCGGCGCCAGTACTGGCGCGGCGGCCGCTCTTGTCGCTGCCGCGGACGCGGGATCACAAGTAAGCGCGGTCGTTTCGCGCGGCGGGCGGCCCGATCTGGCCGGCGAGGCACTGTCGCGCGTGCGCGCGCCGACGCTGCTGATCGTCGGCGGCGCCGATACGGTGGTGATCGAGCTGAACGAGCAGGCGCTGGCGCGATTGCCGGGGCCGAAGGCGCTGGAGATCGTGCCGGGCGCCAGCCACTTGTTTCCCGAGCCGGGCGCGCTCGACGCGGTGATTGAGCATGCGGCGCGCTGGTTCACGCGTTATCTTGTCCGCTGAGGACACCGATGTCGTTCGAGAACCGCAAACGAGCCGGCATCCAACTCGCTCAGGCGCTTGCATCCTACAAGGATCAGCAGCCGGTGGTGCTGGCGCTGCCGCGCGGCGGCGTGCCGGTGGCGGCGCAGGTTGCCAAGGTGCTTCATGCGCCGCTCGATCTCATCCTGGTGCGCAA
>JARRNI010000736.1:0-2560 GCA_037385125.1 Pseudolabrys sp. | reverse complement strand
CCACCAATACCAATCGCGGGCTGGTGATGTCGGCCTATGTGTTCGTCAACTTTCTCGCCTTCACGGCCGGCCAGTTCATGGTGACGCTGTACCCGATCCGGCAAGATGGCAACTTCATCGTCGCCGCCATGCTGGCCTCCCTGGCCATCGTGCCGGTGGCGCTGACGCGCTCGGCGCAGCCGGCGCCCATCACCATCGTCACATTCCAGCCGCTGCACCTTTATCGTGCGGCGCCGGTCGGACTGGTGGCAAGCCTGGTGGTCGGCGCGGCCAATGGCGCCTTCCTCACGCTGGGGCCGCTGTCGGCCGTCCGCAGCGGGCTCAATGTCGGCTATGTCGCACTGTTCATGGGCGCGGCGACGGCAGGCGGCGCGCTTGCGCAATGGCCGGCCGGCCGGTTGTCCGACCGTCTCGACCGCCGCATGGTACTGCTGGCGCTCCTGATCGGCGCCAGCCTCACCGGCTTCGCGCTGTGGCTGTTTGCCGCCACTGACACCTTGCTGCTGGTCTTTGGTGCGCTGTTCGGTGCGTTGGCGCTGCCGTGCTACGCGCTCGCCGCCGCGCACGCCTTCGACAAGACGCCGATCAGTGAGACCGTGCCGACTGCGGCCACCATTCTGCTCGCCAATGCGCTGGGCTCGGTGATCGGCCCGATGCTTGCCTCGATGATGATGGCGTTCCAAGGTCCGCGCGCGCTGTTTCTGTTCACCGCCGCGACTCAGGCGCTGCTGGTAGCCTTCGTCGTCTATCGCACCACCGTGCAGGAGGCGGTGCCGGAGCCTGACAAGACCAGCTTTGATTTCGCCGCCACCGCACCGGTCGGCGCCATGGTGACCGGCGAGCAGCTCGACCCGATGGACCCGTCCGTCGCGGTGCCCGAACCCTACGGGCCGCCACCCGGCGACGGCCCGGCGGCGAGCAGCTAAGATGCGGTGGAAGTCAGCAAGGGAGGATGGAAATGCCGAAAGGCTATTTGGTGGTGAGCTATCATTCCGTGAAAAACCCGGATGCCTTGCAGGCCTATGCCAAATTGGCGGGGCCGGCGATCCATGCCGCCGGCGGGCGCTTTCTCGTGCGCGGCATGCCCGCCAAGACCATGGAAGCGGGCATCAACGAACGCACGGTGGTGATCGAGTTCGACAGCCTGGACAAGGCGCTCGCCGCCTACGACTCGCCCGGCTACCAGGAAGCGCTCAAGGCGCTCGGCAGCGACAACGTCAAACGCGACATGCGGGTCGTGGAAGGGGCGGCCTGAGCACGAAACCAATTTCAGTCAGGCCGCCGCCGACACTCACCAGGCGGTGAAGGGATAGCGCCGCTCGGCTTCGTGGGCCTGGCGGAGGGCATCGTTGAAGGCGTCGACCACCAAGGCCAACACGGAGATGAGGCGGTGGACGCCGCCGAAGCCCGACTTCGGCGCATGTGGGGCTCGGATTTCCAGGGTCGACATAGTGTTCTCCTTGAAGTCGGCCGCTACCGGGTGGGATTGCCCAGGAAGCGGCGCTCGATCTCGCGTTCGGATTCATCGGTGAAGCGGGCGCCGGGGCCGCCGAGGAAGCGGGCGATTTCGCGCTCGGCGCGGCGCATATTCTGTTGCTCGATGGCATCGAGCAGGCGGCGCAACGGCCCGCGCCGCCCCGCCTTGGCGGCCGGCGCCTTCGCCTCGGATTCGGTGACGCGGGATAAGGCCGCGGATTCTGCGTGGGCCATGGAACCTCTCCTTTCGGGCTCCTTGGCGTTTCCGGCTTATTTATTGTGTTTGTTGCGGTGCAATATAGCCGTCATCGAATATTGGCTGTAGGGGGCCGCCCGCATGCGGTCCATGCGGTCAGCGCATGCCGGACTGTAAGCTGGCTTGGTAGCGAGCCAGAATCCGCCGCACGCCTGTGTTTGCCCCCGTAAACGGCGGGCTATCTATGCATTAATGCGTTGATGGCCGACCGGAAGTCAGCGGCCGCCATGCAGCAGCGGGCCTGCGGCTTCCTAGCCGCTGGCCTGCCGATCCCGGACTTTCCGCCGCCCGCCCCTGAATTCCGGCCCGGAAATATTACCCGCCTCATGCGTTGTTCCCCTGCAATCAACGCGAGGAGGAATAACAGGCATGGCGTCGACGACAGCAGCCCTCAAACCCAGCGACGAAGGCGACAAGCGCGGCCTCGACCTCGGGCGCGCGGAAGGCGAGGCCTTCACCCGCACGCTGAAACACATGCTGAACGATGTCGCCGAGGGTGGCGGCCAGGTGGAGCACGGCGACTATCTGATCTCCTATGCCTTCGAGGAAGCCGAGGGCATGTACGCCCCCAAGGACGGCGGGCTCGAATGGCAGCCGCCGGGCGACTCCAATATCCACATCGAGGTGGCGGTACAGGACAAGGCCGACGGACGGCTGATTCCCGGGCTCGATGTCGACGTCACCGTGATCGACAAGGACGGCAAGGAAGTCGGCACCCACCGCCTGCCGCTGCTGTGGCACCCGTACCTCTATCACTACGGCCGCAACTGGAAGATTCCGGGCGACGGCACCTATTCGCTGCGCGTGCGCTTTCCGGCGCCGCAATTC
>JARRNI010000735.1:0-2564 GCA_037385125.1 Pseudolabrys sp. | reverse complement strand
TTGTTCCACCAGCTTGGCGGCGCCCATCAGCGCCGGCTCCGGATGGATGATGACATAGGTCGGGATCGACGCCATGAACCCGGTGAAGCGGCCCTTGGCCTCGAAGCGGGCGCGGAAATTCGAGTGCGCGAAGGTGTCGCCCAGTTTGGGCACGATGCCGCCGGCGATATAGATGCCGCCGAGCGCACCCACCGTCAACGCCAGATTGCCGGCGACAGTGCCGAGCATGGCGCAGAACATGGCGGTGGCTTCTCGCGCACGCAGATATTCGTCTTCGATGCCCGCATCGGTGATCTGCGCAGCGGTGAGCGGCGCCGCCGGCTCGCCCGACAATTCGCACAGCGCGTTGTAGAGGTTGATCAATCCGGGGCCGGACAGGAAGCGCTCGGCCGAAACGTGGTCGAAGCGCCGGCGCATCAGCTCGAGCACCGCCGCCTCACGGTCGTCGGCCGCCGCCATGGTGACATGGCCGCCCTCGCCCTGGACGGAGATCACCTCCTTGCCGTGCGGAACGATCGTGCTGACGCCAAGCCCGCTGCCCGGACCGAGCAGGCCGACCGGCGCGCCCTTGATCGGCGTGCCGCCGCCGATCTGGCGGCGGTCGGAGGGAGTCAGATGCGGGACTGCCAGCCCGTTAACAACGAAGTCGTTGACCACCCGCAACTCACTAAAATTGAAATGCTTCCGCACGGCGTCGACCGAGAATGTCCAGGGATGGTTGGTCATGGTCACGCGGTCGCCGACCACCGGGGCCGCCACCGCCAGCACCCCCAGGGTCGGCCGGCGCCGCGGATGCTCCGCCGCCAGATAGGCCTCGATGGCATCGGTCAAGCTGGCGTATTCGTCGGTGGCAAAAACGCGCACATGGGTAATGGCGCCGCCCGGCTGCACGATGGCGAGCCGCGTATTGGTCGCGCCGATATCGGCAATCAGTCCCGTCGCCAGACCGTTCATGAGGCCTTTCCGCGCGCCGCCGCCACCACGTTGACGGAGACGCCGTCGAGAAACGAGACGATATTGGAAACCGTGGTGGTGACGATACGGGCAATCGCCTCGCGGCTGTTGAAGGCGCTGTGCGGCGTCACGATCACATTGGGCATGGTCAGCAGGATGTGGTCAGCCACCGTGTTCTCGCCGTAGGTCGGCACATTGCTCACGGTGACACCGTGGCCAGCACAGTACTCGGTGTCGATGTGATCGTAGCCGGTGGAACGGGTGGCGATCATCTTGAGCGCCGGCAACTTGGCCAGCACGTCGCGGCCGAGCTTGGAATAGATAAAGGTGGACACGATGTCGGCGTCGGCATATTGCGCGGCATTGTCGGCCTGCAACGGCTGCTCGGTGAGCACCAATTCATTGTCCCATTTCAGCGCATCAAAGGCTGCGGCTTCGCGCGGCTCGGTTTCAAAAATGACGATCTTCATGGACGACCCCTTCACGTCCCGAGCAGCACGGCGCGCAGTTCGCACGCGTCGTCCTCGGGGCTCGACGGGTTAATCGGCAAGCCGGCGCCGAGTTCAAATCCGCCCGGGATGGCAATCTCCGGAACAATGCGTAGCTTCCAGTGCCAATGGGGCGCCGCAAGCTCCGCTTTCGGGGCGGTGTCGACCACGAAGTTGTAGGGCGGGTCGCTCAAGACGTCGCTCAGTCGGCGCAAAGCGCGGCCGAGCAGCCCAGCAAAGGCGGGCAATTCTTCGTCGGCGAGCGCCGTGAAAGAGGCCCGATGCCGCTTCGGCACCACCCACAGTTCGAACGGATGCCGGGCCGCGAACGGCACCAACGTAATGAAGGCTTCGTTCTCGTCGATCACGCGCCGCCCGTCCGGGCGCTCGCTTTCCAGCTCGTCGCAGAGCGCGCAGCGGCCGTGCTCCTGGGTGTAGCGCCGATTCCAGTCGCTCATGGCGGCGACTTCAGGCGGCACGAAATCGAGCGCGATGATCTGCGCGTGCGGGTGGGCGAGCGAAGCGCCGGCGCGGCTACCGTAGTTGCGGAACAGGATGGCGGCGGCGATGCCGTCCTGCTCGATCAGGACGCGCGAGCGCGCGCGGTAGACCGACACAACCGCCTTCAACGCCTCGGCGTCCATGGTAGACGGCTCGGCATCGTGCCATGGGCTCTCGATGATCACCTCTTGCATGCCGTAGGCCGGTCGCGTGCGATGCCCGCCGCAAGGCGCCGCCGCCGCCGGCACGCGCTGCACGGCCGGAAACTTGTTGGGCACGACGCGCAAGCGCCAGCCGGGCGAGTCCGGCGCGGGGGCTTCGTCGATCAGCCCGGGGAGCTGCCCTTCGTTGCCGGGGCAGAACGGACAGTTCGGATCGAAGCGCGGGCGCCCCGCTGGCCGGGCGCCGGGCGCGCGCATCTGCGGCCGCTGCCCACGCTTGGGCGCGACGATGACCCAGGCGCCGGTGGTGCGGTCCTGTCTCAGCTCCGACATGCTGCGCTAAGCCTGTTGCGCGGTGTTCTAATCGGCGCGCGGGCGGCGGTCTCAGGCCTGTTCCCTCCCTCACCCGAACTCGGGTTTACCCGAGTTCGGGCACTATAAGCGTGGTCGAAGTCGGATA
>JARRNI010000734.1:0-2567 GCA_037385125.1 Pseudolabrys sp. | reverse complement strand
CCGGCGCAGGATCGGAACGGCGATGCTGGCGCGGGCGAAATGCAGGGGGCCCCAGGTCATGCCGACCATTGCGATCTTCAATGGCATCATCATACAGATGTTCTTCGAAGATCACGATCCACCGCATATCCACGCGCTGTATTCCGGCGCCAAGGCGCTGGTGCGTATCAGCGACGGCGAGATCATCCGCGGCGCGCTTCCCAGAACCCAAGCGAATTTGGTAAAATCCTGGGTGCAGCTCAGGCGAGCCGAACTGATGGAGAACTGGCATCATGCCCAAACGGATGGCCGCTGCTTCCGGATCGCAGGCCCCCATGATTGACGTCGTGTCGGTCAAACCGCTCGGCGGCTATCGGCTGCGCGTCGCCTTCTCGGACGGGTCCGCCGGTGAGCATGATTTTTCGGCCACCGCCGCGCGCGACGGCGAGATGGTACGGCCGCTGAAGGACCCGGTGTTCTTCGCACGCGTGTTCGTGGAACTCGGCGCGCTCACATGGCCGAACGGCTTCGACCTCGATCCCATCGCGCTGCATGACCGCATGGAAGCGGCGGGAGAGCTGACGCAGGTGGCGGAGGAGTAGCTGCCCTCCGCGCATCTCGTACTGCTGCGTTAGCCCAAAAGCCGACGTCAGGGCGGCGACGGCGTGAATTCGGCTTTGCGCCAGAAGCAGACACCGACGTATTAAAAGGGCTTCGCCTAGAGAGCTTCCCTTCAGGCGACCCAGGCTCAGAAATTGCGTCGGATCCTCTTGGCCCTATCGAGCGAGTCAATCAAGCGCTCAAATCGTTCACGCTCATATCGGTCGAGTTCGGTCATTTCTGGTGCGCTACAGATAGATTCCAAGGCCCGCGCGAACGCGCTAGTTAGACTGGCCCAGATTCTCTTCGTTCTTGACAGATCAAATATAGGTTTACGGGGTGATATAGACTCCGAGAATGTGCTGCTCATCACGGGCCTCCCTGTTGCGCTTATGACTTACCGGGCATTCCTTTCGCCGAGCGCGGCAGCTTTGCCATTGCGCGTTTGCGCGATTGACGTGATTACCTTCAGATCGCTTCCCAGCCGCCGGCCGCTATCTGGACCCTAGCGAGGCCTTCCCTTAAGGTCCTTGGCGCAGGTGCTGAAAAGTTCTGAATTTGCTGTCTATCTTGGGCGACTATGATGGCTGACGATGAACTCAGGTTCGGACCCTTCTGGCTGGAACCAGCAAAACGCGCGCTAATGCGCGACGGTAAGGCGGTACGCCTCGGTAGCCGGGCCTTCGACATACTTTGTACGCTGGCCGCCGCACGCGGCGACCTCGTCAGCAAGGATGCCTTGATGGCCGCCGCCTGGCCGGGCCAGATCGTCGAAGAAAACGCCATACAGGCGCAGGTCTCAGCGCTGCGCAAGGCGCTCGATGAAGAGCGCACAGGCGCAAACTATATCATGACTGTCCCGGGGCGCGGTTACCGGCTGATCGACACAGCCTCATCACAGCTCACATCGGACAATGAAGGAATAACGCCTCGCGACACGGCGCACCCCGAAGATCGTTCAATCGCCGTGTTACCGTTTCAGAATTTGAGCAGCGATCCCGAGCAAGAATATTTCGTCGATGGAACAGTGGAGGACATCATCGCCGGATTATCGCGGATATCGTGGTTGTCCGTCATCGCGCGTAATTCGACCTTCCCTTATAAAGGCAAGATATTTGACGTTAAGCAAATTAGCCGAGACCTTGGCGTGCGTTACCTGCTGGAAGGCAGCGTACGCAAGAGTGGCCCGCGCGTACGTGTCACAGTCCAACTCATCGATACAGCGACAGGCGTTCATTTGTGGGGTCAACGATACGACCGTGAACTAGACGATATCTTTGCACTGCAAGACGAAATCGCGATGAGCGTGGTCGGCACCATAGAACCGAATTTACGCAAAGCCGAGCTGGAACGAATTAAGCGTAAGCGCCCCGATAGCCTGGACGCCTACGACCTGGTTTTGCAGGCCTTGCCTCATGCCTACAGCCACATGCCCGACAAGGCCGCAATCGCAATTCCACTGTTGGAAAAGGCGCTTATCATCGAACCTGATTACGCAGCCGCGCATGCGCCATTGGCTCTGTGCTACCATGCGCGCTACGGACGCGCTGGCTTGCGCGAGGAAGATCGTGTCGCCGCCATTCGTCACGCACACGCGGCAATTGGCAGCGACGGCGACGATGCCATTGCTCTCGGCATTGCTGGTTTTGTCATTTCCGTGGATGAGCGCGATCACGCCCTGGCGCAGGAGCTCTTCGAGCGCGCATTGACGCTCAGCAACTCGAATGCGCTATCGCTATCCTGCAGCTCGCTCGCCCTCGCATGGCAGGGGGAAACGACCGTCGCGATTGAAAGGGCGCAACAGGCGCTTCGCTTGAGCCCCTTCGATCCGCTGAATTATCTAGCCTACAATGCGTTGGCGATCTCGTATTTTCATCTGAGACATTACGAGCAAGCGCGCGATGCGGCACGTCGGTCGATTAAATCAAATCCACAATTTGGCATGTCGCACGCCTTCTTGGCCGCGGCGCTGGTTCGGCTTGGACATC
>JARRNI010000733.1:0-2569 GCA_037385125.1 Pseudolabrys sp. | reverse complement strand
GCCGTCGCGCACGGGCAGATGCCGGCGGCCGTGCTCGACGACATCATGTCGGCCTTCTACGTCGGCAAATACGACGTGCTGCTGTCGACCACGTTCATTGAATCCGGCCTCGACATTCCAACCGCCAATACGCTGATCGTGCACCGCGCCGACCGTTTCGGCCTGGCGCAGCTCTATCAGCTGCGCGGCCGGGTGGGGCGCGCCAAGCTGCGCGCCTATGCGCTGCTGACGCTGCCGGCGCAGAAGCCAATCACGCCGCAGGCCGGGCGGCGGCTGAAGGTGCTGCAATCGCTCGACACGCTGGGTGCCGGCTTCCAGCTCGCCTCGCACGATCTCGACATCCGCGGCGCCGGCAATCTCCTGGGCGAGGAACAGTCCGGCCACATCAAGGAAGTCGGCTTCGAGCTTTATCAACAAATGCTCGAAGAGGCGGTGCTGAGCGCGAAGGCCGGCTTCACCGCGCCGGTCGAAGACCGCTGGTCGCCGCAGATCACCATGGGCACGCCGGTGCTCATTCCGGACGACTATGTGGCCGACCTGTCGGTACGGCTGGCGCTCTACCGGCGGCTGGCCGAGATCGAGGACGAGCGCGAGATAGACGGTTTCGCCGCCGAGCTGGTCGACCGCTTCGGCAAGCTGCCGCAGGAGGTCGAGCATCTGTTGCAGGTAGTGGCGATCAAGGCGCTGTCGCGCCGCGCCAATGTCGAGAAAGTGGAGGCGGGGCCGAAGGGCGTGGTGCTCGCCTTCCGCGACAATGTGTTCGCCAACCCGGAGGCGCTCATCGGCTATATCCGCGACCACGACGCGCGCGTGCGGCCGGACCAGAAGGTGGTGTTCTTCGAGGACTGGCAGAAGCCGATTGAACGGCTCAAGGGCACGGCGCAGATCCTGCGCAAGCTGGTGTCGATCGCGGAACCGGCGAAGGCGGCGTAACGTTGAGGCGTTCCCCGCACGCGGTGCGGCGCGGAGCACAGCGAAGCGGTGCACCGCAGATGCGGGGTCCCGGTTGACGATAGCGGGGTCCCGGGTCTGCGGCGCA
This sequence comes from Pseudolabrys sp., assembly GCA_037385125.1. Taxonomy (GTDB): domain Bacteria; phylum Pseudomonadota; class Alphaproteobacteria; order Rhizobiales; family Xanthobacteraceae; genus Pseudolabrys. Next base: position 1,530 of record JARRNI010000733.1, on the reverse strand, counting down.
TCATTCGCTCGCGCTCATGCTGCGCCGCGCCCGGGACACGAGTCCTTCAATGCGGCATTCTTAGCACCGGCTTGATGGTCTTGCCGGATTCCGAATCCGCTGCCGCGCGGTTGATGTCGGCGAGATCGTAGAAGGTGATCAACCGCTCGAGCGGAAAGCGTCCCGCGGCCATGTGCTCGATCAGTAGGGGGATGAACTCCTTGGGTTGGCTGTCGCCCTGTACCACGCCGCGCACGCTGCGCCCCGGCTGCAGAAACGGCATCTCGAAGCAGGCGTCGGTGCCGGCGCGCGCGCTGCCGAGCAGCACGCAGGTGGCGGCCGGCATCAGCGCCTCGATCGCTTCGCGCAGCACCGAAGGCTGCGCCGAGGTCTCCAGCGAGAAGCGCAAGCCATGGCCGGTGATCTTGCGGATCTCCGCCACCACGTCGGTGCGGCCGGTGTGGTTGATGATGTGGGTAGCACCCAGTTCGCGCGCCGGCGCCAGGCGATGATCGTGCACGTCGACAGCGATGATGGGGTCGCAGCCGGCGATCTTCGCCGCCATCAGGCCGGAAAGGCCGACCGAGCCGACGCCGAACACCCCGAAGCTGTCGCCGGGCGCAGGCTTCATCACGTTGAGCACGGCGCCGGCGCCCGTCTGGCCGCCGCAGGCGAGCGGCCCCAGCAATTCGATCGGTGCGGCTTTCGGCACCTTCACCGCGAATTTCTCGTTTGCGATAGCGAAATTGCCGAAGGACGACTGCTGGAAAAAGGCGCCGTAGACCGGCCTGCCGTTCTGGGCGTGCAGCGTGGAGCCGTCGGGACGCTTGCCGCTCATCTTCATCTGCCGCACCGACAGGCAGTAGTTCTGCCGGTGGCTCAAGCAGTTCGGGCAAGTGCCGCACCAGGGATAGGACATCACCACGCGGTCGCCGGGCTTGAAGTCGCTCACCGACTTGCCGACCGCACGCACGATGCCGGCGCCTTCGTGGCCGAACACGGCGGGGAACGGCATGGTGGCGAAATAGCCGTCGCGGCCGTGCAGGTCGGTCGCGCACATGCCGCTCGCCTTGACCTCGACCAGCAGTTCGTCGTCGTGTGGATCGGCGAGGTCGAGTGCTTCGATGCCGAAGGCGCCGCCGCGCTCCCGCACCACCGCGGCCGTGATCTTCACCCGGATGACCCCGTCTATTGCGCGGCGGCGTCGGAGCCGCCCTGCGCCAGGCGCTCAATCGCCTCGGCGAGATTTTCCGGCGCCTGCGCGCCCGACACCGCGAAGCGGCCGCCGAAAATGAACATCGGCACGCCCTCGATGCCCGCCTGCTTGGCGTATTGCGCCTCCTGCTCGACCTCGGCCACATCCTGGTCGCTCGCCAGCGCTTCCGCCACGTCCTCGGGATCGAGCCCGACATCGGCCGCTGCCTGCACCAGCACCGCGTGATTGGTGAGATCGGCGCCTTCGGTGAAATAGAGGTCCATCAGCCGCTGCTTCATCTCGGCCGACTTGCCGATGCCGCCGGCCCAGCGGATCAGCCGGTGAGCATCGAGCGT
>JARRNI010000732.1:0-2574 GCA_037385125.1 Pseudolabrys sp. | reverse complement strand
GGATCAAGGCACGGGGCGTCCTTTACCAGTCATTGCGCAACTCGCGCAGCTTGAGGAACACGGTACGCGGGTCCGGATTCTCCGGCATGTCGCTGAAGCGTTCTTGCAGCCGCTTGATGACGGTCGGGTTCTGCAGGCGGAAGAAGGTGTTGATCCGCTTCTCCAGCGCAAGCGTGGAGACCAGCGGCTTGTTGGTGTCCTGGTGCTCGACCTGCTTGAGCAGCTCCGGGGCATCGGCATTGTCCGGCTCGCGGTCGAGCGTGAATTGCAGGTTGTTGGCGATGTAATCATGCCCCGGATAGATCAGCGTGCTGTCCGGCAGCTGGGATCGCTGGTGGCTGAAGGTGTCGTAGAGCGCTTCCGGGTGCCCGCCGTTGTGGCAGTTGCCCGCGCCCGCGTTGAACATCGTGTCGCCGCAGAACAGCGCCGGCGTGTCGGTCCGCGACAGCAGGCAGATATGGCTCATCGTGTGGCCCGGCGTGTCGAGGCATTCGAGCTCGACCGTCTTGCCCACCTTCACGACGTCGCCTTTGTTCAGGCCCACGTCCATGTTGGGAATGCGGTCGGCCGCGCCGGCATGTGCCAGGATCTTCGCGCCGGTCGCCTTGACCATCGAGGCGTTGCCGCCGATGTGGTCGCCGTGGTGGTGGGTGTTGAGGATCTGCGTGATCTCCCAGCCGTTCTTTTTCGCATGCGCAAGGCATTTCTCGTGATCCAGCGGATCGATGGCCATCGCCTCGCCGGTCTCCGGGCAGACGATCAGGTAGTTGAAGTTGCGATAGGCGTTACCGGTCCAAATCTGTTCGACGATCATGATCTCTCTCGCTTTCGGGGCGGGCGTCGTTACGCAGCTGTTTCGCCAATGATAGGGCGTCGGCTGCGCGGCGTACACCGTGCATGTCCGCCTTCTTCGACATGGTGTCTGCCGCTTGCGCGATCAACTGCCGTCAGGATGCGGTCGCCCGGCGGCGCGCCACCGCGATTCGATGCTCGCGGTGCAGGATGTAGAGCCCGCTGGCGACGACCGGGATCGCGCCGATGATGATCCAGCGGTCCGGCACGTTGCCCCAGATCATGTATCCGAACAGGGTCGCCCAGAGCAGGATCGAATATTTGAACGGGGAGACGACCGGCGCCGGCGCGCGCCTGTAGGCCTCGATGATCAGGAAATGCGCGCTGCCATTGACCAGGCCGTTGCAGATGAACAGCAGCAGGCTGGTCAGGGCCACCGGCTTCCAGTCGATCGGCAGCGTGAAGGCGCCCGCGACGATGACGGCGATCGAGGAGACGAACAGCATCGAGGTCGAGGTCTCCGTCCGGCTCATCTTGCGCGTCACGAGATCGCGGAAGGAGGCGCTGAGCGCGGCGGCGAGCGGTATCAGCCCGAGCAGGTGGAAACCCGCGCCGGTCGGGCGCAGCATGATCAGCACGCCGCCGAAGCCGACGAAGATCGCCGTCCAGCGGTGCCAGCCGACATGCTCGCCCAGCAGCAAGGGCGACAGCGCGGCGATGAAGATCGGGCCGGCGAAGCCGATGGAGTGCACGTCCGCGAGCGGCAGCCGGCCGACGCTGGTGACGAAGAGGGCCGCGGAGGCGACGTGGAAGATCGAGCGGAAGAGCTGCGCCCGCCAGCTGCGCACGCGAAGCTCGTGGAAGGCGCCCTTGCGCCAGACGACCAGGAACAAGGGCACCAGCACGAACACGTTGCGCAGGCTCATGATCTGGCCGATCGAATAGGTTTGGCTGAGCCATTTCGTGAAGGCGTCGCTCATCATCAAAAAGGCGCAACCGAGCACCATGCAGCCGATCGCCTTGGCCGAGGTCTGATGGCCTTCGGCCGTCTGCGCGGTCATGCGCGGACGCTCCGGCGGGTGGCGCCCCGCGGTCCCGTCGTCAGGCGTGAACGGTGATGGGATACGGGGCACGGACGTGCCCGGACAAGACGATAGATGACGGTCCTCCCCGATGGCTTGGACCAGCCATCCTTCTTCGCGGCGAGCACTCTAAGCGGTTGCCGGGGCGCTGGTAAAGCTTCCGCCGCCTTTCACGTTTGCGGGGCCGTTCCGGCGGCGTTACCATCGTCATAGCCGCCCATTCGCGGAAGGGCTCATTCGGAGGACGATCGGCCATGGCGCAGACGGCAGTGAAGCCGCTCTCGAAGGCCGCGCTGTTTCAGGCGGTGCGGAACGAGTTCCCCGGCGTTATCGACAAGACCTACACCAACACGGCGGCGCGCGGGCTGTTGTCCTGGCAGTCGCGCACCGCGCTCGACGCCTATCTGGATCAGTTGCAGGATGGGCGGGTCGACAAGCAGGCGAATTTCGACATGATCGAGCGCGTGCGCGCGAAGTTCGCGCAGCTCATCAAGGCCGACGCGGACGAGATCGCCTACACAAAGAACGTCTCCGAAGGCCTCAACATGATCGCCGGCGCGCTGCCCTGGAAGGAAGGCGACAACGTCGTGCTCTGCCGCGACGTGGAGCATCCCAACAACATCTATCCCTGGCTCAACCTGCAGAAGCGGTTCGGCGTCGAGGTGCGTTCCGTGCCGGACCGCGACGGCGCCGTCGACGT
>JARRNI010000731.1:0-2576 GCA_037385125.1 Pseudolabrys sp. | reverse complement strand
GGCCCGGCCATCCACGTCTTGTCGGCCTGAAATCTAAAGGCGTGGATGCCCGGGACAAGCCCGGGCATGACGAAGTCCGGGGAAAGGTGCCTTGTTTCATCGGCCGAATTCCCGGAAGCTGCACGCAAAACAGGACGAGGAAGCGCCAGATCGCATGTTGATCCACCCGCGCGGCAAGAACCGCCCCTACCACCTCGGCCCCTTCCCGCTGGAAACGCTGACGCGCGACGAAGGCGTGGCGGAGCGGGAGGCGGCGCGGCCGCCGCTCGCAGCCAGTTCGGAGGCCGCGTCGGAGGGGCCGCTGGCGCGGGCGGCGGCGCACTACCGGGAGCTGTTCGTCAAATTCGCCGACGGCGAGCCGGCGCCGCAAAAAGCGCCGGTGCCGGACGACCTCGCCCGCCGCGCCGCCGACATCAAGGGCGCCGCCTATTTTCTCGACGCGGCGCAGGTCGGCGTTTGCCGCATGGTGCCGAATGCGTGGCTGGCCGGCGGCGACCATCCGGCGCACGCTTTCGCCTGCGTGATCCTGGCCGAGCGCCCGCGCCTGCCGGAGCCAGGCAACCTGGCGCGCGAATGGATCGCGCCCACGCGCGCCGAAATCACCGACATGCGCGCGGCCGAAATCGCGGTCTGCGTCGCCGGCCATATCCGCGCCATGGGCTTTGCCGCGCGCGCGCATTTCGCCGGCGTGAGCCTGGTCGACGCCGAGCGGCTGGCGGTGCTGGCTGGACTGGCGGTGCGCAGCGACGACGATTTGCGCAATCCTTATCTGGACGATTTCTCCATCGCCGTCGTCACCACCGACTACGAGCTCGCAACCGACGCAGCGCTGCATCAAAGCGCCTTGAACGCGCGCGGCCTCGCCTATTGGCTCGGCCTCAACGGCGCGCAGTCCGGGCGCGAGCGCAACCGGCAGCGCAAGCGCAAGACGCATCTGTCGCGCTTTCCCATGGAAACGGTGAAACGCGTCGAACGGCCGACCACGCTGATCCTCGACCACGAGGTGCCGCAGGTGCCGAAACGCGCCGCCTTCTTCCAGCGCGCGCTGCACGGCGACCTGGGCGCCAAGGCCAAGATCGAGCGCACGCGCTTCGCCTTCAAGACGCCGCTGTCGTGGAGCCTGCTGCAGGTAATCCGCTCGCTGGTGCCGTTCCAGAACGGTGAGGTCGCGCCCGCCAGCGATCGGACCAGATATCGCAACCCGCAAGCCAACGCCGACGCGATCAAGTCGCTGTCCTATGCCCTCGGCTCCGACTTGACCGGCATCTGCGAAGTGCCGCGCTATGCCTGGTTCTCGTCCAAAGAGGACGGCAGCGAGATCGCGCCCTATCACCGCACCGCGGTGGTGATGCTGATCGACCAGGGCTTCGACACCATGGAAGGCGCGAGCGGCGACGACTGGGTTTCTGGCGCGCAGTCGATGCGCGCCTATTTGCGCGGCGCAGTAATCGCCGGCGTGATGTCGGAGCTGTTGCGCGAGCTCGGCTTCCCGGCGCGTTCGCAGACTAACGCCGACTCGGACGTGCTGCACATCCCGCTCATCCTGTGGGCGGGGCTGGGCGAGTTGTCGCGCATCGGCGAACTGGTTCTCAACCCGTTCGTCGGCCCGCGCTTCAAGTCGGTGGTGCTGACCACCGACATGCCGCTCGCAGCCGACCGGCCGATCGACTTCGGCCTGCAATATTTCTGCTCGAACTGTCTCAAATGCGCGCGCGAATGTCCCTGTGACGCCATTCCGTTCGGCGACAAGGTGATGTTCAACGGCTACGAAATGTGGAAGCCGGACGTCGAGCGCTGCACGCGCTACCGGCTGACCAATATGCGCGGCTCGGCCTGCGGGCGCTGCATGAAGACCTGCCCCATCAACAAGGTGGTCGACGCCGACGGCGCGCTGCTCACAAGGGTGGCGAGCTGGCTCGGCGTCAACGCCATGTTCTTGAAGCCGCTGATGGTGCCGATCGCCACTTGGTTCGACGATTTCATCGGCAACGGGCGGCGCAACCCGGCGAAGAAATGGTGGTTCGACCACGAGATCGTCGGCGGCGTCGCGGTGCAGGCGAAGGCCACCAATGCGCGCGACATCGATCCCGACCGTAAGGTCGACCCGGCGGCGGCTATGCAGAAGATGGCCTACTACCACGCCGACATGATGCCGCCGCCCAACGATCCCGCCCCCTTCCCGGTCGATCGCAAAGCCGCGCTAGCCGCGAAGGATGTCTTGGAAACGCCCGACGAGGCACGCGCCCGCCACGCGCGCGGCGGGGCGAAGCCGGCGCATTATGTGCCGACGCCGCCGGTGGACATGGCCGCCGACGCGCGGGCGGCGAAGAGCCCGTATGATTGATCTTTCTTCAACTTCCCCTGGAGGGGGAAGTTGAAGAACCGATCACCCCGCCTTCAGTAACCGCTCCGCCGCGGCGCGCGCCTCGTTGGTAATCTCGGCGCCAGCCAGCATGCGCGCGATCTCCTCGCGGCGGTGGTCGGCGGCGACCTCGGTGACGCGAGTGGCGACGCGCCTGCCCTTGGCCAGCGCGTCCTTGCTGATGACGTAATGGCGGTCGGCACGCGCAGCCACC
>JARRNI010000730.1:0-2576 GCA_037385125.1 Pseudolabrys sp. | reverse complement strand
CAATGATTGCGAGCTAACCAAACGCCACAAGGAGGTCCCGGCATGGGACGAAATGCCGGAGGCGTTCAAGCCCGTGCTGGCGAGGGAGATGGAGGTATACGCCGGCTTCCTCGAATACACCGACCATCATGTCGGGCGTCTGGTGGAGGCGCTGGATAAACTCGGCGTCCTCGAAGATACGCTCATTTACTACATCATCGGCGACAACGGCGCTTCGGCCGAGGGCGGGCTCAACGGCTGCTACAATGAAATGAGCTACTTTAACCAGCTGCAGTCGCTCGAGACTCCCGAGTATCTGACGGAACGGCTCGACAAGCTCGGCGGGCCCGAATCCTACAACCACTATGCCGTGGGCTGGGCGCATGCGATGTGCGCTCCGTACCAGTGGACCAAGCAAGTCGCCTCGCACTGGGGCGGCACGCGCAACGGCACCGTCGTTCACTGGCCGAAGGGGATCAAGGCCAAGGGCGAGATCCGCTCGCAGTTCTGCCATGTCATCGACGTGGCGCCGACGGTTCTCGAGGCGGCGGGACTGCCCCAGCCCATCTCGGTGAACGGCATCCAGCAGGACCCGATTGAGGGTGTCAGCATGCTGTACTCGTTCAACGACGCCAAGGCGGCGGAGCGGCACGAGGTTCAGTACTTCGAGATGTTCGGCAATCGCGGCATCTATCACAAGGGCTGGACGGCGGTGACCAAACACCGGACGCCCTGGGATTTGACAGCAAAGACTCCGCCCTTCGACGATGATGTCTGGGAACTTTACGACACCAATGTGGACTGGAGCCAGGCGAAGGACCTCTCCAAGGAGAACCCGCAGAAGCTGCACGAACTGCAGCGCCTGTGGATCATCGAGGCCACTCGTTACAAGGTGCTGCCCATGGACGACCGGACGACTGAGAAGATGAACCCGGACACTGCCGGCCGGCCGGTGCTGGTCAAGGGCAATACCCAGCTTCTGTTCCCCGGCATGGGGCGCCTGCTGGAGAACTGCGTTCTCAACCTCAAGAACAAGTCCCACTCCGTCACCGCCGAGATCGTGGTGCCGGAAAAGGGCGCCGAAGGCGTGATCATCTGCCAGGGCGCGAACATTGGTGGCTGGAGCCTCTATGCCAAGGGCGGCAAGCTCAAGTACTGCTACAACTGGGGTGGCTTCAAGCACTTCTTCGTCGAGACAACCAGCCCGCTCCCCGCTGGCGAGCACCAGGTGCGTATGGAGTTCGCTTATGCCGGTGGCGGGATGGGCAAGGGCGGCAAAGTGACTCTGTACACCGACGGCAAGAAGGTCGCGGAGGGAAACATTGAGGCGACCCTGGCGACGGTCTTCTCCGCCGACGATGGTCTTGACGTGGGCGAGGACAGTGGCGCCCCGGTCTCCCCGGATTACGGTGCCGTAGGCAATCACTTTAACGGCACCGTTAAGGGCGCTTTGCTGTCCATCGCCGAAGAAAAGGGCGAGCATTTGGTTGACCCGGCCGCAGCCGTCCGCCTCGCTCTGGCTCGGCAGTGAACGAGCGGTGACCGGCGGTCCTCAATAGGGGCTGCCGGTCGCCATCACCAAAATAGGAGTGCTATGACGGCCGGCGAAGACAGCAAACGCCGCTCGCATCTCCCAACGGCCAATGCGCTGGCGTCTTCGGCGCTTGCTTCCCTGTTTCGCTACCTCGAAGGCGGGGTGCACTCCGCATTTCCGCTAGCTTCCGGGATGGCACTCGTTCTGAGTTTACGGGAAGATTTGTGAAAGGATTTCTGCCCGGCTTGCATATGGCGGATATGCGGTTCGATGTCTTGGCCGGACTGACAACCGCAGCAGTCGTTATCCCCAAATCCATGGCTTACGCAATCATCGCTGGCCTCCCAGTAGAGGCGGGCCTTTACGCCGCCTTGGTACCGATGTGCGTTTATGCGATCCTTGGCACCTCCCGCACGCTGAGCGTCAGCACCACCACAACACTCGCAATCATCACAGGCACCCAGCTTGCTCTTGCTGTGCCGGATGGAGATCCAGCGCGCATGATGGCCGCCGCATCGGCGCTGGCTCTGCTCGCAGGCGGGTTCCTGCTGTTAGCGGGCTTACTGCGGCTGGGGTTCCTGGCGAACTTCATTTCCGACCCGGTCCTGACTGGGTTCAAGGCTGGTATTGGCCTTGTCATCGTGCTTGATCAATTGCCCAAATTGCTCGGCGTACACATCGAGAAGGGCGGGTTCTTCCACAATATCGTCGCCATCGAGCAACAGATTCCTCATACGAACTTTCCGACGGTGATACTAGCATTGCTTATGCTGGGACTGCTCTTCGGCATGGAGCGTCTTCTGCCACGGATGCCAGCGCCTTTGGTGGCAGTGACTTTTGGCATTGCGGCCGCAGGGCTTTTGGGGCTGCGTCAGACTGGCGTGGCTCTTACCGGAAAGATCACCGCAGGCATACCGAGGCCAGCGCTTCCTGACTACACGCTATTTCCCAATCTATGGCCGGGAGCGCTTGGAATTGCCTTGATGTCTTTCACTGAGTCAATTGCGGCAGGCCGCGCCTTCGTCAGGCAAGATGATCCGCTTCCAATACCGAACCGCGAATT
>JARRNI010000729.1:0-4441 GCA_037385125.1 Pseudolabrys sp. | reverse complement strand
TTCTGCCGCGTCATGATCGCGTACCAGTTGCCGACCACGTTGCCGAAGCGCTCGAGCAGGCGGCCGCGCTCGGCATGATCGCCCTCCAGCAGCGCGATCTGTTCCGAGTTCTCGCGCACCCGCACCAGGTTGAAGCGGAAGTCGGCCTCGTAGCGCTGCTGCTGGAAATTGAGCGCGATCAGCGCGCGGCCGATCAGATGGGTGAGCAGGGTGCCGAGCCCGGCATAGAGCACGGCGGCCCACAAGAGATAGCCCGGGATATTGAGCGCCATGCCGAACAGATGCAGCGGCGCCTCGGCCGACAGCGTCCATAGGATCACCATGAAGGAGGCCAGCGTGACGCAGGCGTTGAGCACCTGTAGGCCGATGGTGAGCGTCAACTGGATGAACTGGTTGATGTCGTTGGCGATGCGCTGGTCGGGGTTGTCGGCGGCGTCGCCGAGAAGCTGCATGCGGTAATGATTGGCGTCGCCCAGCCAGTGATCGAGATAGGTCGCGGTGAGCCAGCGCCGCCAGCGGATTTGCAGCCATTGATTGAGATAGAGCTGGTAGACCGCGAGCACGATATAGGCCGCTGCCAGCACACAGAAATAGCCGAGCTGGTAGATGAAGGCGTGCCAGTCCCGCGCCTGCAGCGCATTGTAGAAGCGCGCGTTCCACTCGTTGATCAGCACGGTGATGCCGACGATCGACAGCTCGATCAGGATGACCGCCGCCAGCAGGATGCGGCCGCGCCAGCGGTCCTCCGAGCGGAAGTAGGGGCCGGCTATTCGCCAGACGGTGGCGAGCGTTGCGAGCATGGCTTGCACAGGGCAATCTCCTGTCGGGCGGACGATCGGTCCGATTCAGCGCCCCGCTATCGACTAATGGCTAATGGTGGGGATTTGGTTCTATTTTCAACTTTTCGCGCAGAAAAGGGCAGGAATGGGCGTCCCACGCTCTTCCCAATGTTGCTTCCGCTCGCCTTACCCCGTACGATTGGGTACCAAGGGTTGCCTGATCCGGGCCGCACGGCTCGGCTCTGGAAAAAACCCAAAAAAGCCGTCGAAAAAGCCGTCTAGGGAAAACCAAGGGAGGGTGACTACATGACCAGTAAACCGACAACGACTGCCAGCCGCCGCAAGTTCCTCAAAGGGGCAGCGGTTGCGGGGGCGGCCAGCGCGGCCAGCATTGCGATGCCGCAGGTGTCGCGCGCGCAGACGGTAACCCTGAAGATGCAGGGATCCTGGGGCGCCGGCGATATCTTCAACGACTATGCCAAGCAATACGCCGGCATGGTCAACGACATGGCTGGCGGCAGACTGAAGATTGACTACCTCAATGCGGGCGCTGTGGTGAAGGCGTTCGAGGTGCAGGATGCGGTCAACAAGGGCGTGCTCGACGCTGGCCACATGGTCCCCGCCTACTGGTACGGCAAGAACCGTGCGGCCTCTCTGTTCGGCACCGGTCCTACCTACGGCTGGACCGGGACGATCGCTCTTTCCTGGTTCTACAAAGGCGGTGGCGACAAGCTCTACAATGAGCTTATTCAGAAGGTGCTCGGCCTCAACATCGTCGGCTTCATGGTGACGCCGTTGCCGACCCAGCCGCTCGGCTGGTTCAACAAAGAGCCGAAGGATCCGTCGTTTTTCAAGGGTCTTAAGTATCGTACGGTGGGCCTCGCGACCAACGTCTTCCAGGCTATGGGCGCCAAGGTGACCCAATTGCCCGGCGGCGAGATCATCCCGGCCATGGAGAAAGGCGTCATCGAGGCATTCGAGTACGCGAACCCGACGTCCGACAGCCGCTTCGGCGCTCCGGACGTGGCCAAGATTTACATGATGAGCAGCTATCATCAGCCCGCCGAGATGCTGGAGATCGAGTTCAACAAGACCAAGTGGGACTCGCTTGCCAAGGAGCAGCAGGCGATTTTGCGCTACGCCGTCTGGGCAACGGGTCTCGACAACACGCTGACCGGCTATCCGCAATTCGGGAAGGACCTGCAAAAGATAATCCACAAGGACAAAGTGCAGGTGCATCGTACGCCCGTGTCGATCCTCAAGGCGCAGCTCAACGCCTGGGACAAGGTGGTCGCGCACTATGACAAGGAGGAATGGTTCAAGAAAATCTCGGACCATCAAAAGGCCTGGGCAAAAAACGTGGCCTACTACGATATCCTGAACCGTGCCGACCAAAAGCTCGCCTACGACCACTATTACGGCAAGGAGCAGCCGCTCGGCTTCTAAGTTGGCGGGGTGGCTCTCTAACCAACACAACAAAGGGGGACGGCGCTATCCGCCGTCCCCCACTGTTGCCTGCCGCGGCGCGTCTGGGCCTTCGACCTTTCCTACAACATGTACGGCGCGCTGTTTTTCATGGCCGGCGCCTACACGCTCTCGCTTAACGCCCATGTCCGCGGCGACGTGATCTACCGTCTCTGGCCGGCGCGCGTGCAGGCCACCATCGATCTTGTTCTCTACGTTCTGTTCTTCTGTCCGGGCGTGTTGGCGCTGACCTTTGCGGGCTATCAATACGCCGGTGAGTCGTGGCGTTACCACGAGGTCAGCGTCTATAGCCCCGCTGATATTCCGATCTTCCCGCTGAAGACCCTGATCCCGGTCGGCGGCGCGATGTTGCTGATCCAGGGGCTGGCCGAGGTCTTCCGCTGCATCATCTGTCTGCGCACCGGCGCTTGGCCGCCGCGCGCGCAGGACGTCGAGGAAATGGAGACCGCCATCCTGCACGAGCGCGAATTCGCCGCCAAACACGAAGCCGAGGTGGCAGCGCATGACGCCGCAACGCAGGAGACGCAGCCATGAGTGGCGGCGAAATCGGGGTGATGATGATCACCCTGTTCATTGTGACCGTTCTCCTCGGCTTTCCGATCGTTTTCACGCTCATGGGCATGGGCGTGATCTTCGGCTACTACGCCTATGCGACGCCGGATCAGATCCATCACATCTTCAGCAATCGAATATTCGATCTGCTGGTACAAAACACGTTCAGTATTCTCAGCAACAACGTGCTGACCGCAGTGCCGCTGTTCTTATTCATGGGCTACGTGGTCGAACGTGCCAACATCCTCGACCGGCTATTCTACTCGATCCAGGTCGCAGCGCGCCGCATTCCGGGCTCGCTGGCGGTGGCGACGCTGATCACCTGTGCCATGTTCGCGACCGCTACCGGCATCATCGGGGCAGTGGTGACGCTGATGGGCCTGCTGGCATTCCCGGCCATGCTGAAGGCGGGCTACGACCCCAAGCTTGCCGCCGGCTGCGTATGCGCGGGCGGCTGCCTCGGCATCATGATCCCGCCCAGCATCCTGCTGATCCTCTATGCCGCCACCGCCGGCGAATCGGTGGTCAAGCTCTACGCCGGCGCGTTTTTTCCGGGCTTCGTTCTGGCCGGGTTGTATATCCTCTACGTGATTGGCCGCGCCATCCTCAATCCCAAGCTGGCGCCGCCGCTGCCGGAGGACCAGGGCAGGGTGCCGCCATTCGAAGTGTTCATGGCGCTGCTGACCTCGTTCTTTCCGCTGGCGGTGCTGATCATGGCGGTGCTCGGCGCTATCGTGCTCGGGCTGGCGACGCCGACAGAGGCGGCGGCCGTGGGCTCCTTCGGCGCACTGGTGCTGGCGGCGGCCTATCGCGAGCTCGACTTCCCGCGCCTGAAAGAGGCGGTCTACCTGACCGCCCGCACCTCGGCGATGGTGACCTATCTTTTCGTCGGCTCCTGGACCTTCGCTTCCGTATTCGCCTATCTCGGCGGCCAGGGCGTGGTCGAGGAGCTGATCAAGAGCCTGCACATGAACCGGGTCGAGTTCCTCCTGCTCACCCAATTCATCATCTTCCTGCTTGGCTGGCCGCTGGAATGGACCGAGATCATCATCATCTTCGTGCCCATCTTCCTGCCATTGTTGAAATACTTCCACGTCGATCCGATCGTGTTCGGCATCATCGTGGCGTTGAACATCCAGACTTCGTTCAACACCCCGCCGATGGCGATGGCCGCCTACTACCTGAAAGGCGTGGCACCGCCCGAAGTGCGCCTGACGCAGATCTTCAGCGGCTCGTTGCCCTTCGTGTTCATGGTGTTCATGACCATGGCGCTGCTCTATATCTTCCCCGGGCTTGCGCTCTGGCTGCCGGCTCACCTTTATCATTAAGCCGGCTTCGTTCACGTCGTCGCACCGTCCGCAATTTGCGCGTGCGAACTACCGGATAGGGATGGAATCGGTAAATGGCTGAGGGGTTAACGTTGTCAGATGCGATCGCAGCTCTTCGCGACGGCACGGTCAGTGCATTGGACGTCGTGAACTCCAATCTCGATCGCATCGCCGAAGTCGACGCCAATGTCCAGGCCTGGGCCTTTCTCGATCCCGAGCATGCCCGCGCACAGGCGCGGGCCCTCGACGAGGCGCGTGCTGACGGCCAGCCGATGGGGCCGCTGCACGGCATTCCGG
>JARRNI010000728.1:0-2578 GCA_037385125.1 Pseudolabrys sp. | reverse complement strand
CCTTGAAGGGCAGCTTGCGTATTGGAAAGACAAACTCGCTGATTTGTCCACGCTGGAGCTACCCGGCGACCGGCCCCGCCCACTAGTGCCCAGCAACCAAGGAGCTCATCTGGACCATGATCTGCCGGCGTCACTGACCCGGAAGCTTAAGGAGCTTAGCCAGCGCGAAGGAGCGACGTTCTTCATGACGTTGCTCGCAGCCTTCCAGTTGCTGCTGCACCGTTACAGCGGCCAGGAGGACATCGCGGTGGCGACAACCGTTGCCGGGCGGGGGCGCCCTGAATTTGAGGGATTGATTGGTTTCTTCGTCAATACGCTGGTTTTGCGCTCGAATCTCGCGGACAATCCGACTTTCACCCAATTGCTTACTCGGGTGCGCGAGACCGCGCTCAGCGCGTACACGCATCAAGATCTGCCGTTCGAGAAACTCGTCGAGGAACTCTCCCCCGAACGCAACATCAACCGCAATCCGCTGTTTGATGCCATAATTAATTACATCGATGGCGCCGAACCTGCGCTTGATCTTTTTGGATTAGTCACAGAACAGTTCGCGCTGCCATCGGTCTCTGCCAAATTTGCCATGACTCTCGACGTCCGGCCACAGGCGGACAGCGTCGGGCTAAGGCTGATTTACCAGACTGAATTATTCTCGCCAGCGCGGATTGAAAGCATACTCGAACAGTATGTCTATCTGCTCGAGCAGATCGCCACCGCGCCGACAAAATCAATTAATACTTACTCCCTAATCACTGCGCGCGCCCGGGCATTTCTGCCGGACCCCAGGGCCCCAATTGAAGTGCGTCCGCAGCAATGCATTTTGACGGAAGTGATGAATTGGGCGCGCTCAACTCCCGAGCGCGTTGCGGTGAGTGTTGGGAGCGCGGATTGGACATACGCTGAACTGACCGGCCGTGCCGCGTCACTCTCTTCGACGCTCCGTGAAATCGGCATCGGACGAGGCGACGTAGTGGCGATCATGGGGCCGCGCGGCTTCGAGCTTGTCGCAACGATGCTGGGCATTCTCATGAGCGGCGGCGCATTCCTCACCATAGATCCGACGCTGCCCGCACAGCGCAAGAAAGTCATGCTGCGTGAGGCGCGAGTGAAGCTGTTATGCCTGATTGGATCTTTCAACAAAGAGGATCGGCACCTCGGCATCGACGGAACGCTTAGAGTTCTCCAAGTAGATCCGGATCCGGCGTCCCGAGCCGAAGACCCACGATGGCCTGACCGGGCCTGGTCAATGCCCACAATCCAGGAGGACGATCCGGCTTACGTGTTTTTCACTTCGGGTAGCACTGGTCAGCCAAAGGCAATTCTCGGCTGTCATAAAGCGCTTAGCCATTTTCTACATTGGCAGCGCGACACCTTCATGATTGGGCCAGAGGACCGCGTTTCACAGCTGACCGGCCTTCTGTTCGATCCTTTTCTGCGAGACGTTTTCTTGCCTTTGACGAGCGGCGCACGGCTGTGTCTTCCGACGGAAAACGATCTTTTGGATACGATCGGATGGCTAAAGCGTGAACGCATTACGGTTGTAAACACCGGACCGACGGTGTTGCAGTCCTGGCTGTTCGAACCCGACGAGCAGGTCGAGCTGGAAGATTTGCGTTGGTTATTCTTGTCCGGCGAGCCGCTCACCGATGCGCTGATCGGCAAGTGGCGTCGCAGGATTTCCGGATCCGCGCAACTGGTCAACCTCTACGGGCCGACCGAAACGACCATGGTCCGCTGTTTCTATCCAATCCCGCCGGAGGTTACGCAGGGAGTTCAGCCCGTCGGATCGTCGCTGCCAGAAACCCAGGCACTCGTGCTGAATTCCTCGGGATCGATGTGCGGGATTGGCGAGATCGGGGAGATCGTATTGCGCACGCCGTATCGTTCGCTCGGCTACCTGAACCTGCCCAAAGAGAGCGAACTCCGATTCCGCCCGAATCCGTTCCGAAATGACGAGAGCGATCTCATCTTTTTCACGGGCGATCGTGGTCGTTATCGAGCGGATGGATTGCTTGAGATTGCTGGTCGGGTTGACGACCAAGTGAAGATTCGCGGTGTTCTCGTGCATCCGGGAGAGGTTACAGCCGCGCTCGCCCGGCATGAGGCTGTGTCCGAATGCTTCGTATTGGCGCGGCAGGACAAGCACGGCCAACATCAATTGGTCGGTTACGCAGTCGCGCACAAGGACAAACATCTCGATGCACACGATCTGCGCGCCTACTTGTCGGACCAGTTACCGCAAGCACTCGTACCAAGCACATTCGTGTTCCTAAACTCTTTGCCGGTTCTACCGAACGGTAAGGTTGACCGGCGTGCGTTGCCCGCGCCGGAGGGGCGTTCGGTTGAGGATTCAAATGTTGCGCCTCGGACCCCGACCGAGAAGGCCCTAGCCAATATCTGGTGCGACGTTCTCGACCTTAAACAGGTTGGCGTTAACGACAACTTCTTCGAGCTCGGCGGGCATTCGTTGCTAGCGGCCCAAGTTATCTCGCGAGTGCGCAACGTTTTAAAGACCGAGATAATAGTCGTGCGCTCAATCTTCGAAAAGCCGACGATTGCCAGCCTTGCCAAACGCATAGAC
>JARRNI010000727.1:0-2580 GCA_037385125.1 Pseudolabrys sp. | reverse complement strand
GGCGACTTGTCGCTGACCGCCGATACCAGCAGTCTGCCGCCGTTGAACGAACTTGAACCCGACCGGCCCTATATCGGCTGGACCGGCACGCTCACCACCGACGCGACCCGCGAGCAGGTCGAGGACGTCTTCGAGTTCGTGAGCGACGACTGCGAGCTCGAGATCACCGAGGACAATGCCGCGCCGGCGGCCATGTCGGATTCCATGCCGGCTCCAGCCGCGGATGCGCCGGCGCCGGAAGCGGCCGTCCCCGCGGTCGCGGCGCCGTCGATCGTGCCGGCTGCGCCGATGCCTGCTGCCGCCGCCGGCAACGATGCGCCGGCAACGCCAAAGGCGGCGCCGGCGAAAGCGGTCGCCACCACCATGCGCGTCGAGCTGGAGAAGATCGACCGTGTCGTCAACCTGGTCGGCGAGTTGGTCATCGCCCAGGCGATGCTGGGCCAGGTGGTGCACGGCCTGGAGGAGGAGACCACCGGCCGGCTGGTGCAGGTGCTCGAGGAAGTCAGCCATCACACCCGTGAGCTCAAGGACAGCGTGATGTCGATGCGCGCCCAGCCCATCGGCGCCGTCTTCCAACGCATGCCGCGGCTGGTGCGCGAACTCGCGCACAAGACCGGCAAGAAGGTCAAGCTCGAGATGCACGGCGAGGGCACCGAAGTCGACCGCTCCATCATCGAGCGGTTGGGCGATCCGCTCACGCATATCATCCGTAATTCCGTCGACCACGGCATCGAGTCGCCCAGCAAGCGCCGGGCCAACGGCAAGAGCGAAGAAGGTACCGTGCGCCTGAGCGCCGAACATCGCGGCGGCCGCATCGTCGTCGAGATCGCCGATGACGGCGGCGGCGTCGATCCGGATCGCGTGCTCAAGAAGGCGCGCGAGCGCGGCATCGTCAGCCCCGACGCGGTGCTCACCGAGGACGAGATCAACAACCTGATCTTCGCGCCCGGCTTCTCGACCGCCGAAACGATCTCCGACATTTCCGGCCGCGGCGTCGGCATGGACGTGGTCCGCCGCAACATCCAGGACGTCGGCGGCCGCATCAACCTGAAGTCGGAGCGCGGCCGTGGCATGACGCTGCAACTGGCCTTGCCGCTCACGCTCGCCGTGATGGACGGCATGGTCATCATGTCGACGACGAGGTCTATGTCGTGCCCATGTCGGCCATCGTGGAATGCCTGCGGCCGTCTGCGTCCGAGATTCGCAATCTGATGGGCGCGCGCGGCATGCTGCAGTTGCGCGGCGCGTTGGTGCCGCTGGTCCATCTTTGCGACCTGCTCGACGCCAGCCCGGGCCATGCCAGCGACGAGCGGGTGGTGATCATCGCGGATGCCGGCGACGGCTCGCGCTACGGCATCATCGTGGATGAGCTGCTCGGGCACCAGCAGGTCGTGGTCAAGAGCATGGAAGAAAGCTACGGGGCCGTGCCGGGCGTTGCCGGCGCCACCATCCTCGGCAACGGCCGGGTGGCGCTCATCCTCGACGTGGAAAAGCTGTCCGACCTCGCCGCCAACCAGAGCAGCCCCTTTGCCGCCGGTCAGCCCGGGCGTGCGGAACCTACTTTGGCCGACGCCGTTTCATGAAATCCGCAGCCGAACGTTCAACGCGTAACCGACAGACTTCACACGAGGAGCGACGATAATGCCGACCGCAGCAGCTCTTAAGGTTCTCATCGTCGACGACCAAAACAGCGTGCGACAGATGACGCGCATGACCCTCGAGCAGATCGGGGTCCGCCACATCCACGAGGCCGAAAACGGCGTAGGCGCCATCGACACGGCCTCGCTGCAGCCGCTCGACCTTATCATCTCGGACTACAACATGCCGGAGATGGACGGGCTGGGACTGCTGCGCGCGGTACGCGGCCATCCCGCGGCGCGCCGGGTGCCGTTCATCCTGGTCACCGGGCGCGGTGACCGTGAGCTGGTGGTGAAAGCCGCGCAGGCCGGCGCCAACAATTACGTGGTGAAGCCGTTCACGGCCGACATCCTGCGGCAGAAGATCGAGCAGGTGATAGGGAAACTGTCGTGACATCGGCAAAATCCGCAGCAGCGGAGAACGAAGATTCGTCCGCGCAAATTGCGCCGCAGCCGTCCGACGAAATCCGCACCTTTGTCGCGGCCATTTCGACGGTGCTGCGCGAGACGGTCGGCGCCTTCGAATCGACCGTCAGCCGCATCACCGAGATCACAGTAACGCGGTCCGGCCGGGCCGACCGCGACCTCGTGGTGGCGCTGCAGGATTTCGACCGCTTGCGGCAGGAATTCGCGACGCTCGGCGAGGTGTTGGCCCGCCTGTCCGCCAAGTCGGACAGGGGCGACGACGGGGAGCAGGACGTGATCTCGGCGATCTCGATCGCGGACCTGAAAGATCGTCTCGCGTTGCAGCTCAGAATCGTGACCGGCGATCTGCCGGAGCCCGACGGCGCGGAGGCGGAGTTTTGATTCGTTGCGGGGCGCGCTGGCGCCACCTCAGTCCGGCGACGTGCTGACATGCTCGACCACGCGGCGCAGGCCTTGCGTCAACTCAGGCACCTGCTCCGGCTTCATGCCGCGGTAGCCTCTTTGCCGGACCAGGAAC
>JARRNI010000726.1:0-2583 GCA_037385125.1 Pseudolabrys sp. | reverse complement strand
CTTCGCCGCCACACTGATCCGTTTTCCCCTCAACTCGATCTTTCATGGCCTGCCGCTCGGCGCCAAATTCGCCTTCACCATGCGGCGCATGACGCAACGCGAGCTGGTCGATGAAATCGCCGGGCTCGCGGACATTGCGCGCAAGCAGGGCCCGATGGGCCTGGAGAAGGTCGACATCGACGACCCGTTCCTTGCCAAGGGTGTGCGCTACGTCGCCGACGGCTACGACAGCAATTTTATCCGCGACAATCTCGAGCGCGACCGCGACAACTTTCTGACCCACCTCGACGAGGGCCAGAAAATCTACCGCGCGGTCGGCGATTGCGCGCCGGCCTTCGGCATGATCGGCACGTTGATCGGCATGGTGCAGATGTTCGCCAACATGACCGATCCGTCCAAGCTCGGCCCCTACATGGCGACCGCGCTGCTGGCGACCTTCTACGGCGCCGCGCTCGCCAATCTGTTCTGCCTGCCGATCGCCGACAAGCTGCATCTCAAGCTGGTAGACGAGGAAATCAACCGCACGCTGATCATCGACGGCATCCTGATGATCCGCGAAGCCAAGAGCCCCACCTTGGTGCGCGAAATGCTGCTCGCCTATCTGCCCGAGAAGCACCGTCATGGCGAAGGCGAGGCCGCTCCCGAAGAGGAAGAGGCGGAGCCGGCGGCCGCGTGAGCGGAGCCGAAGCGTGAAGGCGTAACATGGCAAGGCGTAAAGAAGCACACGGCGGCGGTCACGGCTGGTTCGTCACCTTCGCCGACCTGATGGGCCTGCTGGTCAGCTTCTTCGTGATGCTGGTCGCCTTTTCCACGCAGGACCAGGCCAAGCTGCAGGTCGTGGCCGGTTCCATGCGCGATGCCTTCGGCGTGCAGGACCGCGTTCGCTATTCCGGCATCATCGAGGTGATGGGCCTGCCGACGCGGCCGCGTCTGAAGAACGCCGCCCATATCGATCCCAAGGACGCTTCCGCCACGCCGTCGCCCGATCAGCACGATCACAAGCGCAGCTTTGGCGCGCGCTTCAAGCAGGACCGCAACTTCGCCCTGGCCGCCGCCTCGCTGCGCCAGGCGCTGCAGGACATGCCGGACATCGCCAAGCTGTCCAAGCACATCATGGTCGAGCAGACCAAAAAGGGCCTCAATATCGAGATCATGGACCAGGACGGCCGCTCCATGTTCCCGGATGGCAGCAAGGAACCTTATCCGCGTACCCGGCGGCTGTTCGAGGCCCTGGCGCCCGCCCTCAAGAAGATGCCCTACCGGGTCTCCATCACCGGCCATACTGCCACCAGCAAGGTGCCGGATACGCCCGGCTACGGCGCTTGGGACCTGTCCGCCGACCGCGCCAATGCCGTGCGTCAAATCCTGGAGGCGCAAGGCCTTCCCAGCGGCCACATCTACCAGGTGGCCGGCAAGGCCGACACTGACCCCTTGTTCCCCGACAATCCCTATATGTCGCCGAACCGGCGGGTGACCATCACCCTGATGCGGGAGGCCCCGCCGCTGCCGGCCAATTTCAAGCCGTAACGGTGCCGAAAGCGTTAGGCTAGCGTAAGCCGGCGCCGCCCGCCGCCAATCCAAAGGCCCCGGTATTGTCTGGCAGCCGGCAGTGCTATAAGCCCCCGCGTTTCGAGCCCTATTGGCGGACAAACGAAATTCAATGAGCGATGGCGTAAAAGAAGCGGCCCGTTCCGCCGAAGCCAGTGCCGCGGATACCGGCAAAGAGGCACCGCCGAGCTTTCTGGCGCTGGCGCTGGGCAGCATCGGCGTGGTCTACGGCGACATCGGCACCAGCCCGCTCTACGCCTTCCGCGAGGCGGCGATCGCGGCCAGCCAGGACCATCCGGTCAGCCGCAGCATCGTGTTCGGCGTGCTATCGCTCATCCTGTGGGCGCTGATCATCGTCGTGACCGCCAAATACGTGCTGGTCCTGTTGCGCGCCGACAACAACGGGGAGGGCGGCACGCTCTCGCTCACGGCGCTGGCAAGCCGCTCGCTCGGGCGGCGCACGGCCTTCGTTTTCGTGGTCGGTGTCATCGGCGCCTCCATGTTCCTCGGCGACAGCGTGATCACGCCGGCCATTTCGGTGCTGTCGGCGGTCGAGGGCCTCAAGCTCGCTACCCCGGCCTTCAGCGAATACGTGGCGCCCATTGCGGTCGGCATTCTGATCGGCCTGTTCGCCGCACAGAGCCGCGGCACCGCCAAGGTGGCGGCCTTGTTCGGGCCGGTCATGGTGGTTTGGTTCGTGTCGCTGGCGATAGCCGGCGCGATGCACATCAGCGACGACCCGAGCGTACTCGCGGCCATCAACCCGCTCTACGGCATCGAGTTTATGCTCACCCACGGCGGTATCGGCCTGGTTACGCTGGGTGCGGTGTTTCTGGCGGTCACCGGCGGCGAGGCGCTCTATGCCGATCTCGGCCATTTCGGCCGCAGGCCGATCCAGACCGCCTGGCTCTGTCTGGTGCTTCCGTCGCTGCTGATCAATTACTTCGGTCAGGGCGCCAAGGTGCTGGCCGATCCGGCGGCAATCGAGAACCCGTTCTACAAGCTGGTGCCCGAACTGGTGCTGGTGCCGATGAT
>JARRNI010000725.1:0-2589 GCA_037385125.1 Pseudolabrys sp. | reverse complement strand
GAACTGCAGCAGCAGATTGCGCTCGATGGCGGCGAAATTGTCGTCCGATACCAGCGTGATGATGGTCTCGCCCTCGGCGTTGCGGCTGACCGCGATGCCTTCCATGTTGTCGATCTGGTCGGCGAGATCGGCTTCGAAAATCACTGGGCCGTCGATCACCGCCCCCTGCTTGATGTCGGCAAGGTGAAGCCGGCGGATGCGCACCGCCACGCCGGAAAGCGGCGAATAGCGCCGCTCGAGCACCAACAGATCGCCGCGCGGCAAGACGGTGCAATCGCTGACGTCGAAAGCGTGGCTGCGCTTCACCGTGAAGCGGGTCACGCGCTTGCCGGCAAGCACGTAGGAACGCAGATTGCCGGCGGCGTCGAGGCTTTCCTCGGTGACGGCGATCAGCCCGCCGGCAAGCGGCGCGCCCTTGGGCGGCGCGGCCAGGCATTCCAGGCTCTTGTTGTATGTGAAGGTCTTGAAATCGGCCGGCACCGGGATCGGTTTTCCGTGCGCGCGCAGGCCACCGTGCGATAGATCGAAGCGCACGATTCTGTTCACCCGCTCGATACCGACATAGAAGCGGCCGTCATTACCGCGCGTGAGCGACTCGGTATCGAACCAGTGGCGGGCGGCCAGCGGCTTGCCGTCAGACCCAAGCACGGGCGCCATCTCGGCATCGGCGATGCCGGCGGGACGGCCGCCGCGATAGACGATGCGGCCGGTGAGCCAGGAGCCGTTGTCGGTGACGCTGAGGAAATGCGCGCCGTCCGGCCGCAGATGGATGGCGGAGACGCCGCCGAAGGCTTTGAAAGCAGAAGTGAGCGCCAGCCCACCGCGGAATTCGAGCTGACCGAAGCGCGTCTTCGATGCATCGCGCGTGTCGAAGCTGTCGATCGGCGTTGCTTTAATGGCGATGTGGGTCGGCGCGCGGGCGGTGCGCAGTTCGTGGGCCAGCGCGAACGAGCCGACGACCAGGGCAAGCGCCGCAACAAGCGTGCCGACGATCAGCCAGCCGCGGCGCATGGGCTTCAAGCGACGCGTCTCCGCGCGCGGGGGTCCTCGTTCGCCGCGTGCTCCTCGAACAGTTCCGCCAGCTTCTCGGTCATGGCACCGCCCAGCTCTTCCGCGTCGACGATGGTGACGGCGCGGCGATAGTAGCGCGTGACGTCATGGCCGATGCCGATGGCGATCAATTCGACCGGCGAGCGGGTCTCGATCTCCTCGATCACCCAGCGCAAGTGGCGCTCGAGGTAATTGCCCGGATTGACCGACAAAGTGGAATCGTCGACCGGCGCGCCGTCTGAGATCATCATCAGAATCTTGCGCTGCTCGGGACGGCCCAACAGGCGCTTGTGCGCCCAGTCGAGCGCTTCGCCATCGATGTTCTCCTTGAGCAGGCCCTCGCGCATCATCAGGCCGAGATTCTTGCGCGCGCGCCGCCAGGGTGCCTCGGCCGCCTTGTAGACGATGTGGCGCAGGTCGTTGAGACGGCCAGGATTGGCCGGCTTGCCGGCGGTGAGCCATTGCTCGCGCGACTGGCCGCCCTTCCAGGCGCGGGTGGTGAAGCCGAGAATCTCGACCTTGACGCCACAACGCTCGAGCGTGCGCGCCAGGATGTCGGCGCAGGTGGCGGCCACGGTGATGGGACGGCCGCGCATGGAGCCGGAATTGTCGAGCAGCAGCGTCACCACGGTGTCGCGGAACCGCATGTCCTTCTCGGCCTTAAACGAGAGCGGGTGCAGCGGGTCGACCACGATGCGCGACAGCCGCGCCGGATCGAGCTGGCCCTCCTCCAGGTCGAATTCCCAGGAGCGGTTCTGCTGCGCCATGAGCCGGCGCTGCAGCCGGTTGGCCAGCCGCGCCACCACGCCCTGCAGATGCGAGAGCTGCTTGTCGAGATAGCCGCGCAGGCGGTCGAGCTCTTCTGGCTCACACAGTTCTTCCGCCGCGATCATCTCGTCGAATTTGGTGGTGAAGGCGCGATAGTCCGGCCCGCGCGGCTCGTTGGCGCCGAACTGGCGCGGCCGCTGCGGTTCGCCGGGGGTTTCGGTATCGCCCATGTCGGTGTCGTCGCCCATGTCGGCGGCGGGAGCCTCGGCCGCCTCGGCGGACTCGGGCAATTCCTCGGCGGACACCTGCGTCTCATCGACGCTCACGTGCTGCATCTCGTCAGATTCGAGCGCCTCGCCGTCCTCACCGGATTCCTGCTGGCGTCGGTCCTCCTCGCCTTCCTCCTCTTCCTCTTCGGAATCGTGGCTGCGGTCGTCGCCCATTTCAAGCGCGTCAAGCAGGTCGTGCACGGCGTCGCCGAACTGGCGCTGGTCCTCCACCAGATCCTCGAGGCGGTCGAGATCCTTGCCGGCGCGATCCTCGATCACGGGGCGCCAGAGATCGATCAGCTTCTTGGCGGCGGCGGGCGGCGCCAGGCCGGTCAGGCGCTCGCGCACCATCAGCGACAGCGCCTCCTCGATCGGCGCTTCCGAGCGTTCGGTGATCTCGTCGAACTTGGCCTTGTGAAAACGGTCGTCGAGCATGGCGGTGAGGTTCTTGGCAACGCCATCCATGCGGCGGGCGCCGATCGCCTCGACGCGGGCCTGCTCG
>JARRNI010000724.1:0-2591 GCA_037385125.1 Pseudolabrys sp. | reverse complement strand
GGGACCTGTTGATCTATGTCAGCGTCCTGTCAGGCCGCTTGCGGCATGGTGCCGGCGTGAAAAACCGCCGAAAATCCATCGATTTGCGTATCAGCGCGGCCATGCTCCTTCTGGCCGCCGGGCTGGCAATCGTTGTTCCGCTGGCGCCGCGCGCCGACGAGCGTGAGCGCGACGCGGTGCGTCAGGCGGTGCAGCGCGGCGAAATCCAATCGTTGTCGGATATTCTCGCGGCGATCCGCGGCAAGCTGCCAGGCGAAATCGCCGGCGTGGAAATCGAGCGCAAGGAAGGCCGCTGGCTCTACGAGTTCCGCGTTGTCGACGAGAAGGGCCGCCTGTTCGAGGTCTATGTGGACGCGAAGACGGCCACCATCGAGCGGACGAAGGAGAAGTGATGCGCGTTCTCCTGGCCGAAGACGACCGCCGTATCGCCTCGGATGTCGAGCGCGCGCTTGAAGCCGCCGGCTACGTGATCGAGACGGTGGGGGACGGCGAGGAAGCCTGGTTCCGCGGCGATACCGAGGACTACGGCGCCGTCATCCTCGACCTCGGCCTGCCGAAGATGGACGGCCTTTCCGTGCTCAAGCGCTGGCGCGGCACCGGCCGCCATATGCCCGTGTTGATCCTGACCGCGCGCGGCAGCTGGGCCGAACGCGTCGACGGTATCGACGCCGGCGCCGACGACTACCTGCCGAAGCCGTTCCGCATGGAGGAATTGCTCTCCCGTCTGCGCGCCATCCTACGCCGCTCGTCGGGGCAGACCTCCTCGGTGGTGACGGTCGGCGACGTGACGCTGGACGAGCGGCAGATGATGACACCACGGTGCCGGTGCTGGCCAAGGAGAAGACCCGCACCGGCCGCTTGTGGACCTACGTCCGCGACGACCGGCCGTTCGGCGGCCCCGACCCGCCAGCGGCGGTGTTCTTCTATTCGCCCGACCGCGGCGGCGGGCATCCCGAGCGGCATCTTGCCGGCTTCGCCGGATTGATGCAGGCCGACGCCTATGCCGGATTCAACCGGCTCTATGAGGCCGTCCACAAGCCGGGGCCGATCATTGAGGCCGCCTGCTGGGCGCACGCGAGGCGCAAGTTCTTCGATCTCGCGCGTCTCAACAAGGCGCCGATCGCCGCCGAGGCGGTGGCGCGTATCGATGCGCTGTTTGCCGTCGAGCGCGAGATCAACGGCCTGACGCCCGAGCAGCGCGTCGCCGTGCGTGACGAGCGCAGTCGGCCGCTGATCCTCGAGCTGGAGCGCTGGCTGCGCGAGCAGCGGGCCCGCGTGTCCAAGAATAGCGATACCGGCAGGGCGATCGACTACAGCCTCAAGCGCTGGGATGCGCTCACCCGCTTCCTCGGTGACGGGCGCCTGTGCCTGTCGAACAACGCCGCCGAGCGCGAGCTGCGCGCCGTCGCCGTCGGGCGCCGCAACTGGACCTTCGCCGGCTCCGACGAAGGCGGCCGCCGCGCCGCCGCCATCTACACGTTGATCGCCACCGCCAAGCTCAACGATATCGATCCCCAGGCATGGCTCGCCGACGTGCTCGCCCGCTTGCCGGATCATCCGATGCGGCGGCTCGGCGAGCTGTTGCCGTGGCAATGGCGTGGATCGCAGCGACAAGCCGCCTGACCGCGCCTTTACCCTATGCCATGCTGCGGGGGACAGCGTTCTGGAGGGCCGCCATGTTTGCCCACAAGCTTGCCGATGAGATGCCCATCGACCGCGTCAATCTAGAGGCGCTCGACGAGTTCCTGATGTCGGATCACGCCCCGTCGGAGAGCATGCTGCTGTCCGACCTCGACGGCTTCCTCACCGGCATCGCCGTCGGCCCGGAAATCGTCATGCCCAGCGAATGGCTGCCGTTGATCTGGGGCGGCGAGGCTCCCGAGTTCGCCGACGAGGCCGAAGCGAATACGATTCTCGGCGCCATCATGGGGCGCTACAACGAGATTCTCCGCCAGGTCGAGGATGAGGCACTTGAGCCCGTGTTCTGGGCCGATCGTGACGGCACGCTCATTGCGGCCGACTGGGCGGAAGGGTTCCTGCAGGCGATCGTCTTGCGCGCGGATGCCTGGAAGCGGCTGTTCAAGTCCAAGCGCGACAGTCAGTTGCTGTTCCCGATCCTGGCGCTGTGCGGCGACGAGAGCGGCGACTCGTTGCTCGATCTGCCTCCCGACGAAGAAGACGCTGTCATGGAGGAAGCCGCCGAGTTCATTCCCGCCTGCGTCATCGCCATCGCCGCTTACTGGAATGCCAAGGGACCACGGCAAGTCTCCATGCCGTTCACCGCCGGCCCGCCGCCCGAGCCAGAACGCGCCTCAACGAAAGTCGGCCGCAACGATCCTTGTCCCTGCGGCTCCGGTAAGAAGTTCAAGAAATGCTGCGGTCGCAACGCGTGAGCCCGGCGGCCTTCGCCGGATGCGTACGATGGTAGGGGTGCCATGGTGTGATGACGAACGGTCGAACCAAGGTTCGGAACAGCCCGAATAACGTACGGCGCTTCGAGCGCGCGATTCTGATTGGGATCCGACCCGCGGACTTCATCAAGGCCAGTGGTCATAGCCACCACACTTGTAGGTCGGACATATGTAAGCAAC
>JARRNI010000723.1:0-4095 GCA_037385125.1 Pseudolabrys sp. | reverse complement strand
ACTTCTTGACGATGTCCTTTTCGGGAATTTTCAGCACGCCCATTTCCGACGCCATGACGATGCGGTCGTCGCGGGTGACCAGATAGCGGGCCGGACGCAGGCCGTTGCGGTCGAGGGTGGCGCCGATCTGGCGGCCGTTGGTGAAGGCGATCGCCGCCGGGCCGTCCCACGGCTCCATCAGCGCGGCGTTGTATTCGTAGAAGGCGCGCCGCTCCTCGTCCATGAGCGGATTGCCCGCCCAGGCCTCGGGAATCATCATCATCATGGCGTGGGCGAGCGAGTAGCCGCCCTGCGTCAGGAATTCGAGCGCGTTGTCGAAGCAGGCGGTGTCGGACTGGCCCTCGTAGGAGATCGGCCACAGCCGCTCGATGTCGTCACCGAACAGCGGCGAGGCGACCGACGCCTGCCGCGCCGCCATCCAGTTGACGTTGCCGCGCAGCGTGTTGATCTCGCCGTTGTGCGCGACCATGCGATAGGGATGCGCCAGCGGCCAGGCCGGGAAGGTGTTGGTCGAGAAGCGCTGATGCACCAGCGCGATCGCCGACTCGAAGTCCGGGTCATGCAGGTCGGGATAGTAGGTGCCGAGCTGATCGGCCAGGAACATGCCCTTGTAGATCACCGTGCGGCACGACACCGACACCGGATAATAGTCGCTGAG
This sequence comes from Pseudolabrys sp., assembly GCA_037385125.1. Taxonomy (GTDB): domain Bacteria; phylum Pseudomonadota; class Alphaproteobacteria; order Rhizobiales; family Xanthobacteraceae; genus Pseudolabrys. The sequence continues at coordinate 3,437 of JARRNI010000723.1, read as the reverse complement.
CCGGCGCGGGCGGCGGCGGTAGATCGCGTTCGAGATCTGCTTGCGCAGCAGGTAGAGATGGCGCTCGAAACTCTCCTCGTCGAACTTCTGGTCGCCGAGGCCGATGAACACCTGCTGGTGCACCGGCTCGGTCGGCTTCACCGACTCGCCGAGGGTCGAGTTGTCGCTCGGCACGTCGCGCCAGCCGAGCAGCTTGAGGCCCTCGCGCTCGATCACCTCGGCGTAGATGTCGCCGATGATCGACCGCCAGTGCGGGTCGCGCGGCATGAATATCTGGCCGACCGCGTATTCGCCGGGCTTGGGCAGATCGAAACCGAGGCGCTTGGCCTCCTTGGCGAAGAACTTGTGCGGGATCTGCACCAGGATGCCGGCGCCGTCGCCCATGCGCGGGTCGGCGCCGACCGCGCCACGATGCTCCAGATTGCACAGGATCTTGAGGCCGTCCTCGATGATCTGGTGCGACTTGCGCCCCTTGATGTCGGCGACGAAGCCGACGCCGCAGGAGTCCTTGTCGAGCGCAGGATCGTAGAGCCCCTGCGGGCCGGGTGTGCCGGGCGCCGCGCTCGCGCAGGCGCGCAAGGACGCGCGCGGCCGCATGCCGGCCTTGCCCTCGATCGTCGCAGCGTTCTTCCTGTCTTCGCCCATCTTGCCCTGCCTCGCCGGCACCCCCTTGCGAGCCTCCGGCGCAACTTCCGCGTCCGCAGCGCCCCGGAGGGCACTGCGGCCGTCGCGCAACCGATCTCGAGAAGGCAGCCTTTCCGCTCGTCGCCGTGGCTGCTCCCATTGGGCGCCACCAGCGTCAGCCCCGCCTCAAAGGGCCGGCACCGTGGCCGCCACCCTTTAGGACCTTTAGGACAGCATTGCTGTCATAAAGGAGATTGCCAAATTTTGCCCTGCCGCACAAGGCTGGTCCACGCCCAATTCGCGGAACCGGCCCGATTGTTGCGGCGGCGCCTTCCTGCCGAACATCAAGAGGAACATGCGCGGGCTTTCCGCGCAATGCTAAAGCGCCGCCTTCCGTCCCCGACGCCGCGGCCCGCCGGGGTTAACCGTTTAACCGTGGTAAGGGGAAAAGCCGCATCAAGCCCCGCATTGGCTAAGCTGGCTAAGCTGGCTAAGCTGGCTAAGCTGGCTAAAAATATACGGGACGGAGAGGCGTTATGACGTAACAGTTCGCGTCCGCCCCCCAAGGGGCGAGGGCGGAGCGTTGAAAAAGCCCCTGATTTTCGCGGTCGCGCTGGCGGCGCTGGCCGGGTCCGTGTCGCTCGCGGCGGCCGGCCCTTACCACCGCGATCCGGCGTTCGCGCCGGCGCGCCTACCGCCCAACGAGGTCATCAGCAATGTGCGCGCGCTCAGCCTCATCCCAGTCACGCGCGCCTACCGCCGCGGGCCCTATTACGTGCTGCACGCGCTCGACCCGCGCGGCACCGAACTGCAGGGTCGTGGCCGACGTCGCGCTCGGCGACGTCGTATCGGTCCAGCCGGTCGTCCGACCGCGCTATTTCGCCGGCCCGCGCATCATTCATGTGCTGCCGCCGAAGGAGCGCAGCAAGCGCAATGGCGACGACGGAAAGCCTGTCATTGTCCGCTGACGATTGACCTGCCGCCGGCTGCGCGGAACCAGCGCGAGAAAACAAAAGCGCCCCGGCGGCATCCGGGGCGCTCTCGCGTTTGAAGGTGAGCTTATCGATTAGGCCGCGGCCTTGGTGTCAATCACCTGCGCCTGGGCCTTGTCGGCCTGGCCGATCGCAATCTGGCGCGGCTTTTTGGCCTCGGGGATCTCGCGTACGAGATCGACGTGCAGGAGGCCGTTCTCGAGCTTCGCCGCCTTGACCTGGACGTGGTCGGCGAGCTGGAATACGCGCTCGAAAGCGCGCGCGGCGATGCCTTGGTAGAGCACTTCGCCCTTGTCCTCTTCCTTCGCCTGCTTGGCGCCCTTGATGGTCAGGGTGTTCTCTTTGACTTCAATGTTGAGCTCGTCCTCGCCGAAGCCGGCTACCGCGACGGTGATGCGATAGTCGTTCTCCCCGATGCGCTCGATGTTGTAGGGCGGGTAGCCCGGGGCGGCGTCGAAGCCGTTATCCAGCATCGAGAACAGCCGGTCGAAGCCGACGGTGGAACGGTAAAGGGGAGAGAGATCGAATGTACGCATGGCATATCCTCCTTTGAGCGACATGCGGGGCGGTCCGCCGGAATGGCCGGACCTTCTCCCGTTGCGCAGCCTCTTGGGCCTGCGCAAGCCTGATATGGGAATGTGTTTTCGGGCCCGCAAGAGGTCCCGTGACGGCATCTAAGTGATTGCCATAAAAAAGGATTTATTGGCGAAGCGTGGGCCGGTCGAGCCGGCTTGTCGGACCTTCTTGGCGTTGATCTCGTCCGAAAACCGGTTCCCACTTTTCGGTTTCATGCACTATAAGGCGCGGGGTCACCGGGCCGCGCCCACTGTTCATGAAACTCATCACCATTCCCGCCAATCCGGTGCCCGACAATGTGGTGGCCGGCAGCATCAAGACCCCGGACGGGGTGAACTTGCGCTTTGCGCGCTGGGCGCCGCCGCCCGGCCGCAAGGGCACCGTGGTCGTGCTGCAGGGCCGCGCCGAGTTCATCGAGAAATATTTCGAGACCGTGCGCGACCTGCGTGCGCGCGGCTTTGCGGTGGCGACGCTCGACTGGCGCGGGCAGGGCCTGTCCGACCGCCGGCTGGCCGACCGCTACAAGGGCCATGTGCGCAACTTCGGGCAATACGAAGCCGATCTCGACGCCTTCATGAGCCAGGTGGTGCTGCCCGACTGCCCGCCGCCGACCTTTTGTCTCGCCCATTCTATGGGCGCGGCGATCGCTATCCGTGCCTGCCATGCCGGCAGCCGCTGGTTCGACCGGCTGGTGCTGTCGGCGCCGATGATCGCGCTGCCGCACGGCCGCTTTATGGGGATGGCGGCGCCGCTCGCCCGCTTCATGCGGTTGATCGGACGCGGCGGCGCCTATCTGCCCGGCGGCGGCCCCGGCGTCATCGGCACCGAAGAGTTCATCGGCAACGTGCTCACTTCCGATCCCGTCCGTTTTGCGCGCAACGCCGCGGTGCTGGAGCACGAGCCGGCGCTCGGGCTCGGGTCTCCCACCGTCGCCTGGGCCGACGCCGCGCTGCGCCAGATGAAGCAGTTCACGCTGCCCGGCTATGCCGGCCATATCCGCCAGCCGATGCTGCTGGTGGCCGCTGGGCACGACGAGCTGGTGTCGACGCCGGCGATCGAGGAATTCGGCATCAGCCTTTTGGCCGGCCGCCATCTCATTCTGTCGGGCGCGCGCCACGAGATTCTGCAGGAGCAGGATCACTATCGCGGGCAATTCTGGGCGGCCTTCGACGCCTTTGTGCCGGGCACGCCAAGGTATTAGCGCGTTGGCCTCTCCGCCCTTCACCCTCCCCTGGAAGGGGAGGG
>JARRNI010000722.1:0-2594 GCA_037385125.1 Pseudolabrys sp. | reverse complement strand
CTCGTCCATACCGGCACGCTGTCCTGCACATAGGGCTCGCGGTCCTTGGGCACCCGCATGAAGAACCAACTGATGCTCAGCGTGTTCTCGTCGTCAACCGGCACGCGCCATTCGAAGTGCATGCCGAGATAGAAGCCGTTGGGCCACAGCGCGACGCGGCCGACGGTCCAGTTCGGATCGCTCTCGTCGCCACCCTCGCGGATGCGGCGGTAGACGAAGCCGTGCTCGAATTCGTCGAACCTGAGCTTGAGATGGCGGGCGGCTTGCGTGTTGCTGCCGCGCAAGGATGCGCTCCAGTTCTCGTGCATCCACTCGAAATGCACCGGATCGATGGAGTTCTCCTGGCACTGGAACCAATTGCAGGGAACGTCCGCCGTGACGATCTCGCGGAAGCCGTTTTCATAAGTGAACGGCGCCCACACCGGCAGCTCCGGCGCCGGCTGCGGCCCCATGTAGGCCCACAACAGGCCCGCCACCTCGCGCACCGGATAGCCGGCGATAGCGCAGCCGTCGCGCGATTTCGGGTTGGGATTGGCGATGTCCTCGTAAGGCTGCTCGATGCAGGCGCCGGCGTGATCGAATTTCCAGCCGTGATAAAAGCAGCGCAGGCCGGTCGGCTCCACCGTGCCGCAGGAAAGGTCGGCGCCGCGGTGCGAGCAGTGACGCGCGACCAGGCCATAGCAGCCGGAAAGGTCCTTGTAGAGCGCGAGGTCCTCGCCCATCAGCCGCACCGGCTTGATCGGCCTGTCCGCCGTCAACTCGGCGGCGCCGGCAATGGGCATCCAATAGCGCCGCAGCAGCTCGCCCATGGGCGTGCCGGGCCCGACGCGGGTGAGCATGTCGTTCCTCGCGGCGCTGAGCATGACGTTTCCTTTTGTTGTCGGCGTTTCTCGTTGGCGTTGGCCCGCGGCTGACGTGCTATTGTGGGAATGCGCGCCGGCAAGGCAATGGGTACTGTTGGGGCTAAGGGAAAAACCGCAAATGGCCAGCTTGCCGAACGGTGATCGGGCGGTCCTCGAACTGCGCAAGATTGCAGATTATTGTCTAAATCCCTTTCATCCGCGCGGGCGGCACAAGGCCCGTGTATTCCGCACCGCGTTGGGTATCGAACGGCGCGATGCGGCTTGGTTGCGCGAGACCTTCCTTGACGCGGCGCGCGACAAAGACGCAGTCGCGCTCGAGGGTGACGCTTTAGGAACCCGCTGGCGCATCGATGTTTCAGTATCGCGACAGAACCGCCAAATTGTGGTAAGAACCGTCTGGATCGTGCGGACCGGCGAGGACTTCCCACGGTTCGTGACCTGTTGGGTGCTTTAATGGCTAAACAAGATGGGGCAAACAAGCCCGCCGTGCTGGACGTCGTCGCCCTGCTCACTGACTTGCCGGAGCAGGGGCTCGCGCGCGGCCAAGTCGGCACCGTGGTCGAAGCGCTCGACGAGGGCACCGTGCTGGTCGAGTTCAGCGACGACGAAGGCTGCGCCTACGCGATCGCTCCGTGCCGGCGCGGCGGGCTGCTGGTGCTGCATTACGAGCCGGAGGCGGCCTAGAGGGGGCCGACGCCGGCCCGAGCGACTCCGCGCCGCAGGGCAGCCTTGCAGGCTTGTGCTGGCGAAGGCGGCCCGGGATCGCTATGTCAGGGCCTGCGCTTCCGCAACAAAGCTTGATGGGACACCATGGAGTTCAAGGCCGACCCGCTCGAGCTCAGGGCCGCCCCGACGCTGCCGAGCCTGCGCAACCCGACCGCCGACAAGCTCTGGAAGGGGTTCCGCGGCCAGTGCCCGGCCTGTGGCCAGGGGCGCATGTTCCGCGCCTATCTCAAGGTAGCGGACGAGTGCCCGCACTGCGGCGAGGAGTTGCATCACCACCGCGCCGACGACTTCCCGGCTTATCTGGTGATCGTCATCACCGGCCACATTCTGGTGCCGATCGTGCTGGCGGTGGAAACGGTCTTCGCGCCGCCGATGGCGCTGTCGATTCCGCTCTGGCTCACGCTTTCGGCAGTCATGAGCGTGAGCCTGCTCCAGCCCATCAAGGGCGCCGTGGTCGCGCTGCAGTGGCACCTCGGCATGCACGGCTTCGAGCAATCACGCAACATGGCCGAACTGGAGCCGACCGTTATCCTGCCCTCGTCCTGATTCCGGCTTCGTCCGCCCGCCGCGCCTCGCTTTTTTCGATAAGCGGCATTTAACTTTTTTCGTCTATACGCGTTACCTAACAAAACCCCCGCCGCAAAGATGGGGCGTGGGGGCCCGCCGGCTTGCCTGACGGGCGGACGGGAGCGCGTCATGAGTAACCGCGGCATGAAGTACAACGTCCTGTTTCTGGGCAGCGGCAACGCCGCCCGCTCGATCATGGCCGAGGCGATCCTGCGGCGCGACGGCGGCGAAAAATTCCAGGCTTATTCGGCGGGTCTGCATGCCAAGGAAGCACTCGACCCGCACGCGGCCGAATTGTTGCGGCGCGCGGGCTTCGACATCGCCGTACTGCGCCCGCAGAACTGGAACGAGCTCGCCGGCGACGACGGCGTGCGCTTCGACTTCATTTTCACCGTATGCGACAACGCAATGCTGCTGCCGCGCTCCATGTGGCCCGGC
>JARRNI010000721.1:0-3202 GCA_037385125.1 Pseudolabrys sp. | reverse complement strand
CCAGCCCCGCCAGCTCCACCGTGAAACGCGTCGGCGCCTCGACCGCCCCGCCCCCAGCAGCGCACGTGATAATGCAGGAACCGATGCCGCAGCCGACGACCGGCAGGTCGCGGTCGAGGAAGTCTTTCGTCAGGCGCAACTCGGCGGCGAGACTGGGGATGAGATTGCCGCTGACGATGCCGTAGGGGCCGATGCCGAGCAGAATGAGACCGTCGTATTCGTCGGCCGTGAACGGGACCGTGCCGCCCGGCGTGAACGGCCGCGAGTAGCGGAAGCGGATGTTGCGGCCTTCGAAATGATCCTCCATCAGGCCAAGGTAGTCGGCTTCGACGTGCTGGAGGACGCACAAGGTCTTCATGGCGGTGCACAATCCGTTTGCGTGAGAAAGCCGAGCAACGATACTAGCCGACGGCCGCCGAAACATATATAAGTTCTTCTATATAAAAGAACGTGAGGAAACGATGGCCTGGTACGATTTGCTGCAGGAGATCGAGCCGTTCGAGGATTTGCCGTTCGACCGGACGCTGGTCGAGGCGCTGGAAGACGCCGCGCGCGAACGCCCGCTCGGGCCCATGCGCTTCTACACGCCCACCTTCCGCTCCTATGCCAGCGAAGAGCTAAAGGGCTGCGGCAAGGCCAGCTTCCCCGCCTTCTCCATCACCGGCGGGGCCTGCGCGCTCAACTGCGACCACTGCCAGGCCAAGATCTTGGAGCCGATGATTTCCGCCACCAAGCCGGAAGAGCTGGAGCGCAAGGTGCGCGACCTGGTGATGCTTAAGGACTTGGGTGGCTTCCTCCTCTCGGGCGGCTCCAACCGCCGCAACGAAGTGCCCTATGAGCGCTTCTATCCCACTATCGAGAAGCTTAAGCGCGAATTTCCCCACCTGCGCATCGCCGTGCATTCGGCGCTGCTCGACGAGGTGCGGGCGAAACGCATGGAATCGGCCGGCGTCGACGTGGCGATGATGGACGTGATCGGCGCCCAGGACACCATCCGCGACGTCTATCACCTCGATCGCCCGGTTTCCGATTTCGAGGAGACGCTTGCGGCGCTGTCGGCAACGTCGATGGACGTGGTGCCGCACGTCGTGATCGGCCTGCATTACGGTCGGCTGCTCGGCGAGGACAACGCCCTCGACATCGTTTCGCGTCACAAGATCGCGGCGCTGATTCTGGTGATCGTCTCGCCGATCTACGCGCCCGCCGACAAGCCCTTCGCCATCATCTCAACCGACGACGTGGCCAAGGTCTTCGTCGCCGCCCGCCAGCGCATTCACAATGGGCCGGTGCAGCTCGGCTGCATCCGCCCTGCCGGCACCCACAAGATGATGACGGATGCCTATGCCGTGATGGCCGGCTTCGACGGCATCGCCTATCCGGCCGAGGGTACGGTAGCGCTCGCGCGCGCCATCGGTCGGCCCATCGAGCAGGAGCATGCCTGCTGCTCGGTTTCGCTCAACGGGCTCAACGGACGGCGCGCCTGCGCCGCATAAGGACTTGAACACGTGACGGTCGAGACGCCCGACGTTCTGGTGGTGGGGTTGGGGCCGGCGGGCAGCCGCGCCGCGGAAGCCGCCGCCCGCGCCGGCCTCAGCGTCATCGCGCTGGAAAAGCGCGGCGAGCCCGGCTCGCCGGTGCAATGCGCGGAATTCGTGCCGTCGATGATCGAGCGCGACGTGCCGGCGGTGGGCGAGGCGACCGCGCAGATGGTCGAGCGCATGCTCACCTTCGTCGAGGACGACGAGCATGCGGAGGAAACCCCCGAATTCCGCGGTCGCATGATCGACCGGGGCAAGTTCGACCGCATGCTGGCGCAGAATGCTGCCGACGCAGGCGCTGACTGCCGCTACGGCGTCAAGGTGCTCGCCATCGATGGGGACGGCACTGTGCACGTTTCGGGCGGCGACAGCTTCAAGCCGAAGGTCCTGATCGGCGCTGACGGCCCGCGCTCGCGCGTCGGCGCGGCGATCGGCTCGGTCAACCGCGATCTGGTGGAGGCGCGGCAGATCGCCCTGCCGCTGGTGCTGCCGCATGACGCCACCGACATTTTCCTCAGCGCCGATTATCGCGGCGGCTATGGCTGGCTGTTTCCTAAGGGGGCGGTGGCCAATGTTGGTCTCGGCGTCGTCGTCGACGGCGCCCTCGAGGACGGCAAGAGCACCCGCCGCGGCTTGAAGGAAATGCTGCTGGCGCTGGTGCAACGGCTCGCGCACGCGCGGCGCATCGGCACCAATGGCTGGGCACTGACCGGCGGCGCCATTCCGGTCGGCGGCCGGCTGAAGTCGATCGGCGGCCGCGCTGCGGCGGCGGCGCGAAGTGCTCGCCTGCTACGCCGGCGGCGGCAAGCCGGATGCCCGCGCGCTGATCGACGGCTGGATCGGCTCGCCGCGCTATTGGCGGCCCGAGCCGCCGGCGGAACTGAGAGCCGAGAAAACGAAAGTCGAGGAGAGGACGCCATGAGCTGCCTGGAAGGCCCCCGTCAAGCCGTGCCCGATTTCCTCAGCGGGGTGGAGCGCGTCTTCAACGACGCCGAGACCATGCAGCCGCGCGCGCCCGGCGCCATTCCGCGCGATGCCCGCAACGGCGGCCGCGTGAAGACGCAGGACGTGAAGCCGGAAGGCTTCTACCGGCCGAACTACAATATCCTCACCCCCAATATGCGTTCGCCCGACTATGTGCAGATGTCGACGGCGGCGGCGATCACGCTCGGGGTGATGTCGGGCTACATGCACCGCACCTCGTGCACGCGCTGCCTCAACTTGCTGCTCACCTATCCGGAAGGCTGCCGCGCCAACTGCGCCTATTGCGGCCTTGCGCGCCACCGCGAGGCCGAGCGCAACTATGCCGACCGCAATTTCATCCGCGTGGACTGGCCGGCGGTGCCCTATGACAAGGTCATCGACATCGTCGCCAATGGCGGCGACGGCGGCCGCTTCCACCGCATGTGCATCAGCATGATTACGCATCCGCGCTCGGACGACGACACCCGCGTGGTGCTGCGCAAATGGACCGAGCGCATCAAGCACGTGCCGGTGTCGATCCTCTCGAACCCGACCACCATGACGCGGCTCGACGTACAGGAGCTGCACGACCTCGGCGCCGACATCTTCACGGTGGCGCTCGACGCCTGCAACCGCGACGTCTTCGACCGCACGCGCGGGCGCGGCGTGCAGTCGCCGCACAGCTGGGACAAGTACTGGGA
>JARRNI010000720.1:0-2606 GCA_037385125.1 Pseudolabrys sp. | reverse complement strand
GTCGAGAGCACCCGGTCCGTCTGCCAGAGGGAGTCGATGCCTTCCGCCTCGCACAGGTCGACCCAGCGCCAGAAGGCGTCCACGCCGGAAAACGGAAAATGCGCCAGTCCCAAGCCCACGCCGATTGCCATCGCATCCTCTCCTTCAGAGCGGCGGCCGGCGCAGCCAGGGCTTGCCTGTCAGAGCCGCTTGGTGACGCCGCCGCGACTGCCGGAGTTTAGCCTGTCCGCATAGGCGGGCGCGAGGGGGCGTCCGTTCGGAATGTTCAGCCACAGGCGCAGCAGCAGGCGGCGCTTCTCCGGCTCCGCGTAATCCTCGTAGCCGGTGCGCGAGTGCAGCGTCGTGTGGTTGTTGAGCAGCTGGATATCGCCCGGCTGGAAGTCCATGTGCAGCAGGAAGTCCTCGCGGACCGAAAGCGCCCGCACGCAGTCGATCGCGTCCTGCTGCAGCTTGGTCAGCGGGATGCCGCTCTTCTCCGCGCCCAGCTCGATCTGGCGCTTGTTGAAGCGGCAGCTCAGCAGCCCTTCGAAGTAGCTGAAGACGGGGATCCGGCTGTTGCTGATCTCCGCGGCGGTCTTGCCCTTGCCGATCAGGTCGAAATGGAAGCCGTCGGTCAGCGGCTCGATGAATTCCGGATGCGTGGCGAGGATCTCGTTGTAGATCGCCATGGAATTGCAGACCCGGCTGTAGCCGCCGACCTTGGCCGGCCGGACGCACATGAGGCCGACCACGTCCGAGCTGTCGGAATGCGGCTCGAGATAGGCGTTGGTGCGGTGCCCGCGGACGCCGACCTCGTAATAGCCGCCGTCGGCATATTTGCCGCCCTCCATGTCCGTGACGACGCCGAGCAGGTCGCCCTGCGAGTTCTGCGAGATGATCTGGCCGAGATGCGTTCCGAGCCCCCAGTACAGGACCTTGAGCGTGTCCAGATCGTAGTCGGCGACGTTGAGGCCGCGCAGCAGGACGAAGCCGCGGCCGTATTCGATCTCCTGCAGCAGATCGGTCAGCGCGGGCCCGAGCGTCGGCAGCGGGAAGTCCGCCTTGGTGAATTCGAGCGGGCCAATGCCGCGCGCCTTGAGCGCATGGCTCGCGCTCTCGAGCTCCGCCAGATGGGCCGGGCCGAGGCGGAAGATCCAGGAATCGTCATGGAGAAAATCAGCGGCCTTCCAGACGGAGGGACCGGTGACCGGGGTGCGCAGGATCTTGTGCATTCGGAGTTTGCTCGCCAGCTTTCGCGAAAATCGTTGATTTGTCCGTACCAATTCGGCGGCAAAATACAATGCCCCCGCGCCGCATGCAAAGCGCCCGGACGGGAGGCAGTCATGCCGCGGGCGCAGGGGCGGGCGGCCGGGGTGAGGCGGTCTTCATCGACGCGACCAAGCGCGATAGCGCGCGGTCTCGACCATCCCCATGAAGCGCGCCGGCCGCGCCGGCGAGATCGGCGAGCTCGTGCTCTTTCTCTGCTCGGATGCGTGTGAAATGATGGTCGCGGAAACGATGTACGTGACCGGCGGGCGGCAGTGACGGAGGCTGCCGGTGGCCGCGCGTACACGCCAGCAATGGAGGGTCGCCCACGCCATGAAATTCGGATTCACGGTACCCACGCGCGGCCGCCTCGCGGACCCGGACTCGATCACCCGCATCGTCCGTGAAGGCGAGGCGCTCGGCTTCGACTTCGCCAGCGTCAACGACCACATCGTCGTGCCACGGACGATCGATTCCACCTATCCCTACAGCGAGTCCGGCGCATGGCAGGGCCAGGGCGGCGGCGAGGCGCTGGAGCTGCTGACGATGCTCGCTTTCATGGCCGGCATCTCGGAAAAGCTCCGCCTGCTGACGGCGGTGATGGTCGTGCCCTACCGCAACCCGGTGCTGACGGCGCGCATCCTGGCGACGGCGGATATCCTGTCGAAGGGCCGCATCACGGTCGGCTGCGGAGCGGGCTGGCTGCGCGAGGAGTTTGAGGCACTGGGCACGCCGCCTTTCGAGGCGCGCGGCCGCGTCGCCGACGAATACCTGCGCGTCTTCAAGAAGATCTGGACCGACCCGGCGCCGGAATTCGCCGGCGACTATGCGCAGTTCAAGGATATCTCGGTGCTGCCGCTGCCGGTCCAGAAGCCGCACCCGCCGCTTTGGATCGGCGGCGAGAGCGGGCCCGCGCTGCGCCGGGCAGCGCGCCTCGGCGACGGCTGGTTTCCGATCGGCAGCAACCCGAAATTCCCGCTCGACACTTTCGAGCGTTACAAGGCCGCCGTGGACAAGCTGCACGCCTTGGCGGAGGCCGAGGGCCGTGATCCGGGCGAGCTCGACCTGGCCTATAGCCTCAACTGGACCTTCGGGGGGACGCCGCCGCTCAAGAGCGAGTCGAAGCCCGTGCTTACCGGCACGCCCGAGGAAATCGCCGCGGATATCGAGTGTTTCGAGGCGCTCGGCCTTGCGCATCTGCTGCTCAACTTCCAGGGCGGGTCGCTGAACGACACGCTCGACCGCATGGCCGGCTTCGCCCGCGACGTCATCCCGCTGACGCGCTAGACGCCGCGATCGAGGAGCGGCCGCGGCGCGTCAGTAGCCGCGCAGGCGCCAGCGTTGCAGCAATGGAATCATCC
>JARRNI010000719.1:0-2616 GCA_037385125.1 Pseudolabrys sp. | reverse complement strand
GGTCGTTCCACTGCGCGTCGCGCTAGGCATCATTAAGCGCGGCGAAGGTCTCGATCATCGGCCCTTAATAGGTCCTGTGCACCTCAGCATAATGCTCCGAGGCGCGATCGCGGAAGTTGAAATGGCGCGGCTCGACCCTGATTTCGGCGGCCGAGGATCCAAACAATTCGCCGAGGCGCTCGCGCGTTCCCCAGGCGGCCGGAGATTTGGCCCCAGGCGGTGGCAGTAGCGCCGTCGGATCGGTCCCAGGCCCTCCCAGGCCCGCCTCCGGGCCTCCAGCGTTCGACGACCGACCACGGGCAGCCGATGCCATAATTTGACTGCGCTTGTTCAGCCACCTAGCGTCATCAGCCTCGAAGCGAATAGTATTGGTTTTATGGCTAAAGCGCGGATCTCACGACGGCTCACCGCAATTCTCGCTGCCGACGTCGTCGGTTACACACGTATGATGGCCGGAGACGAGGCTGGCACACTGGCCGCTCTTAAACGTCATCGAGAGGTCGTTTTTGAACCCGCGGTCGAGCAATATAATGGCCGCATCGTCAAGCTGATTGGTGACGGCACGCTGGTCGAATTCGCCAGTGTCGTCGACGCCGTCAACTGTGCCTTGGCAATTCAGCGGATACTCGCGAACGAGGCGACAACTGGCCCTAAGATAACGCTGCGTATAGGTGTCAATCTTGGCGACGTCATCATCGACGGCGACGACATTTATGGCGACGGCGTCAACGTCGCTGCGCGGCTGGAACCGCTGGCCGAACCCGGCGGCATCTGCGTAGCCTCTATCGTCAACGAAAGCATCGGCAACCGCGTTGACGTGACGTTCGAGAACGGCGGCGAGATACACGTCAAGAACGTCGATCGCCCGATATCAATGTGGAAATGGCACCCCAAAACGGGAAACGGTCCGGTCGCGGCGCCCAATCTGGAACAGGACCCAACGAAGAAGGACAAGCCGACCGTACCGAACAAGGGCTATCGCTTTCTAGCATCTGTTCAACCACAAAGCGACTCGAATTTGGATCATCCCGCAAAGAGCAGAACTCTTTTGCCAGTATACACTCGAAATGTCTGGGTGTGGGCGGGGTTGGTTCTGTTATTCTTGGTGATATTTGTCGGTTCGTGGCGACCTTGGAAGGAAGGTGTTGAGTTAGCGGGGCCCCACCACACTTCATTATCGTCGCATGAAAAGCCATCCATTGCCGTCTTGCCTTTCATCAACATGTCAGCTGATCGCTCACAAGAGTATTTTTCCGATGGAATGACGGAAGATCTGATTACAGATCTCTCGCGTATTTCGGGCCTGTTCGTAATCGCGCGTTTCACCACTTTCACTTACAAGCGAAGCACAAAAAATGTTCAGCAAATTGCGCGTGAGCTGGGCGTCAGTCATATTCTCACGGGTAGCGTGCAGAAGGCGGACAACCGTATCCGTATCAACGCACAATTGATCGATGCGAAAACGAAGCTCCAGGTTTGGGCCAACAGATACGACCGAGAGCTCAGCGATGTCTTCGCCATGCAGGACGAAATCACCCAAAAAATCGTGTCAGCGCTTTCTATAAGACTAAAGCTGAGCGAGAAAGTCCGATTATCACGCTCTGCTAAAGTCATTCCTGAAGCCTACGATATGCTGCTCCGCGGCATTGATAGATACAGGCGGCTCACACGAGAAGCGATAATAGAATCACGCGAATTCTTCGAGAGAGCCATTGCTCTGGATCCGAAGTTCGCTCGAGCACATGCCGATTTGGCATTGACTTATACGTGAACCGCCCCGGGTTGATCGGAGGCTCCAACTTCTGAGAAGGTGGAGCCATCATGAGCAAGACGACGAACAAGTTTTCACCTGAGATCCGGTCCCGTGCAGTGCGGCTGGTCCTCGATCACGAGCATGAACATTCATCGCGGTGGTCAGCGATCATGTCGGTTGCCGGCAAGATCGGCTGCTCAGCGCAAACGTTGAACGAGTGGGTGAAGAAGATCGAGGTCGACAACGGCAAGCGGGCTGGCGTTCCCACCGACGTGGCGGAGAAGCTGAAGGCGCTCGAACGCGAGAACCGCGAGCTGCGCCAAGCCAACGATATCCTGCGCAAGGCGTCTGCTTATTTTGCCCAGGCGGAGCTCGACCGCCGAGTGAAGCCATGATCGCGTTCATCGACGATCATCGTGGGGCGCATGGGGTCGAGCCGATCTGCAAGGTGCTGCCGATCGCTCCGTCGACCTACCACGATCATGTCGCCAAGCGCGTTGATCCGTCCCGGCTGTCCGCTCGGGCCAAGCGCGATGAGGCTCTCAAGGTCGAGGTCCGGCGCGTGTTCGAAGAGAACTTTCGGGTCTACGGCGTCCGCAAGGTCTGGCGGCAATTGCAACGCGAGGGCGTCGATATTGCCCGATGCACCGTGGAGCGGTTGATGCGGCGCATGGGCCTTCAAGGGGTGATCCGCGGCAAGCCGGTCCGCACAACAATCAGCGACAAGGCCGCGCCTTGCCCGCTCGATCACGTCAACCGGCTGTTCCATGCCCCACGGCCGAACGTGCTGTGGGTCTCCGACTTCACCTACGTCGCGACCTGGTCCGGCGTTGTCTACGTCGCCTTCGTCATCGACGTCTACG
>JARRNI010000718.1:0-2619 GCA_037385125.1 Pseudolabrys sp. | reverse complement strand
CTGCTGACGCTGGCCGAAGTGGCAGCGCTGTCGCTGTGGTTCGTCTCGGCCGCGGTGCTGCCCGACATGCTGCGCGAAGTCCATATCTCGCACGCGCGGGCGGCGGCGCTGTCGAGCGGCGTGCAGGCGGGCTTCGTGATCGGTGCGCTCGGCTCGGCCATGCTGGGCCTGGCCGACCGCTTCGATCCGCGCCGCGTTATGGCGAGCGCGGCGGCCGGCGCCGGCCTGATCAACGCCGTTCTGCTCGTCGTTGCGCCCGGCAGCCTGATTGCGGTCGCCGCGCGCGTCGCCACCGGCGCGCTGCTCGCCGGCGTCTATCCGGTCGGCATGAAGATCGCGGTCGGCTGGGGGCAGAAGGACCGCGGCTTCCTGGTCGGCGTGCTGGTCGGCGGCACCATTCTCGGCACCGCCGTGCCGCATCTCTTGTCTTTCCTCGGCGGCGCCGACTGGCACCTGAGCATCGCGCTCGCCTCGGTGCTTGCCGTCGCCGGCGGGCTGATCTGTCTTACCGTTTCGCTCGGGCCCTATCACGGGGTGGCGGCGAAATTTCATCAGCGCATGATCGCCGCCGCCTGGACCAACCGGCGCGTGCGGCTCGCCTATGCCGGCTATCTCGGCCACATGTGGGAGCTCTACGCCATGTGGGCCTGGATCGGCGTGGCTGCCGCCGTCTCCTACGGCGCGTCGCTGCCGGCGAGCCAGGCGGTGCCGCTCGCCAAGCTCACCACCTTCTTGTCGATCGCCGCCGGCGGCATCGCCTCCGGCTTGGCCGGCCTGGTCGCCGACCGCATCGGCAAGGCCAATCTCGCCATTATCGCCATGGCAGTGAGCGGCGCATCGGCGCTGGCGACGGCGGCGACTTTCGGCGGACCGGTCTGGCTGACCTTCGCCATCGTCATCGTCTGGGGCGCAGCGATCTCGCCGGATTCCCCGCAGTTTTCCGCGCTGGTGGCCGACGCCGCGCCGCCCGAACAGGCGGGCTCGCTGCTGACCTTCCAGACCGCGCTCGGCTTCGGCTTGACCATCGCCACCGTGCAGCTTGCGCCCATGGTTGCCGGCGTCATCGGCTGGCCGGCGCTGCTGGCTGTGCTCGCGCTTGGACCCGTCTTCGGCATCACCGCCATGCTGCGGCTCAAGGCGATGAGGTAAGCGAAACGCGGTATTGCCCCACATTTGTTGCGGGCCTGCCCGTCGTGTAGCTAAGATCCCTACCATCCGGACTGGGTTGATAGAAGGACATCTCATGATGCGACCGCAGCTACGGAAAGGTGCATGGCTCGGGGTTTGTCTGTTCATTGCTCTTGCGCCGTCGATCGGATCAGCGAGGGCGGCCACGATGGACATCAAGGTGCGCAAGCATCGCGGCGCGCAAGTCATTGTGCGTCCGATCGCGCGCTATCAGAACATGATCATCGTCCGGGAATTCTATGAGTGGCGAGGCGAGCGCGATACGAATTCGCTTTACCAGCTCGATTGCGACAAGCACCGGCTTCGCTATATCGGCTGGGCCGAAGACAAATGGCGCTCGGAAAACGATTTCTATTACGGCGCCTACAAGAAGGCCCACGCACAAATGTGCCGCGGCTACAAGGACCCGCTCGATCACTACAAGCCCTAGCGCGCGCGCTTCGCTCAGCGCCCGCCCAACGGCAGCCTTACCGTCGCCGTCGCATAGGCGGCGATGCCTTCGCCGCGGCCGGTGAAGCCCAGCCGCTCGCTAGTGGTCGCCTTCACCGCCACCCGGTCGAGCGTGAGCCCGGCGAGCTGCGCGATATTTTCGCGCATCGCATCGCGATGCGGCCCGATCTTCGGCGCCTCGCACACCAAAGTGAGATCGAGATGGGCGATACGGCCGCCGCGCGCCTTCACCCGCTCCACCGCCAAAGTGAAGAAGACATGCGACGCCGCCCCCTTCCATTGCGGGTCGCTGGGCGGAAAATGCGAACCGATATCGCCGTCGGCCAGCGCGCCGAGGATGGCGTCGGTGAGCGCGTGCAGGCCGACATCGGCGTCCGAATGGCCGGTGAGCCCCAGGATATGCGGGATCGCCACGCCGCCCAGCGTGACGTGATCGCCGGGCGCGAAAGCGTGCACGTCGAAACCGAAGCCGGTGCGTACGTCGCCGAGATTGGCGAACCGCGCGGCTTCCACGCGCACGAAATCTTCCGCGCTGGTGATCTTGATATTGTCCGGCTCGCCCGCGAACACGGCGACCTTCATGCCGGCCCATTCGGCAAGCGCGGCGTCGTCGGTGAAATCCTCACGCCCTTGCTCCGCCGCGCGCCGGTGCGCGGCGAGCAGGGCAGGGTAGGCGAAGCCCTGCGGCGTCTGGATGCTGCGTAAGGATTCGCGCGCCAGCGTCTGCTGCACGAAGCCGTGCGCGTCGATCGTTTTCACCGTGTCGGTCACCGGCAGCCCCGGCACCGCCGCGCCGTTCTTTTGCGCCGCTTCGACCGCGCGCTCGATCAGCGCCGGGCTGGCGAAGGGGCGGGCGGCGTCATGCACCAGCACGATTTCCGGCTGATGCGGCGCCAGCGCCTCCAGCACAGCGCGCACCGAGGCCTGCCTTGTGGCGCCGCCGCCGGTCGGCGCCAGCAGCTCGAGCCCGGCGGCGGCCTG
>JARRNI010000717.1:0-4830 GCA_037385125.1 Pseudolabrys sp. | reverse complement strand
TCATCGATGCAGCTTGCGACGCTTGGCAAAAGCTCATTGCTCAACCGCAAACAATAACAGCAATCGGTTTGCGCGACTGGGCACACATCAGTCAGTCTCTATGACCGTTGGTATAATTCGTTCAGGCCTGCATCGGCATGTACGCTTGGCTGGTGCGGACGCGAAGTCTGCACTATCAGCTTTTCCAGACTTGCTGTCCCCGGGCTTGCTGATCCGAAGCGGATCCGATCGGGCGTTACCAGGTCTTTCTCTCTCGCTGCCGAGCCGTGCGCCACTCGGCCTCTTTCGTCTTTTGCACCGTCATAAATTCCTGCAATGGCGTCTCGGTGAGAATGCCGCGGCTATCGGCCAGTTGTGGAAGAGTGAAATCCGGACGCCCGTTCAATTCGACAATCACTGGCCCGTCGTCGAGTACGGCGATATCCCAGCCGATGAGCGGGACCTGCTCCACGACGCGGGCGGCTTCTATTACCATCGCCACCACCGCGTCCCAATGCGGCAGCCGAAAGCCGATTAGGTTGGCGCCGGTGTCGGGATGATGGCTATGCGCCGCGAGGTCGACGCCGCTGCCCGAGATCGCGCGCTTGACCTCGCCGGTATTTTTGTCCAGCTTGGCGAGCAGATTGCCGGTGCGCCAATAGTTATCTGCCACATTGCCGCCGACCGGAATCTTCCAGCAGGCGCGCAAGACCTGCGGCGTTTCGCTGCCGGTGCGTAGGGTGAGCACGCGGATGGTCGCCAGTCGGTCGCCGCAGACGGTGCGGATGGCGTTATGCGGTGCCATCAGCCGCTGCAACAGATAGCCTTCGGTGTAATGCTTCCCGAGTTCGGCGGTCAGGTCGTCAAGCCTGATGATTCGCCCGTCGAAGATCTCTACGCTGTCGTCGACCGGTCGGTAGCAGCGCAGCGCGAGCGAGCCGAGGCTCTGCGTACCGTCGGCCGGCTTGCCGAACAACGGATAATGGTCGGCGCGCTCCAGGAAGCGGCGTAGCGCTTGCTTGTTGCTCAGCACCCGGGCGCTGCGGGCGGTCGTGACATTCTCACAATAGATGGCGAGATTGGCAATAACGGGAAAACCAAACGCGGCGAGATAATGGCTGCTCGCCAACTTGTTTTCGAAGAAGCCCCACCAGTCATGCCGCCAATTGACCTTGGTCCAGATCTCAAAGCTGCGATACTGGCCCACGACGTTGCGGCGGTCGTCGTCGGCCCAGAATTCCCGGTCGAACAGCTTCAGCCGGTTGTAATCCCTGAACGAGACCTTGCCCGGCCCCCGCCACAGACGGGCGAAATCCGAGACGATCCACAGCGGACTAGTGTGGCTCGCCGCCACCATGCGCATCAAGGTCGAGGTGACATCGGAGGATTCCTGCGGGCGCCCGACACTGAGCCAATCGGCTTGTGCCAAATTCGCGTCTAGTGCGGTTGCCTGTCCCATGACCATCTATCCTTTGCGTTTGCCCTTAGCAGTTCGCACCTTCTGTTGCGGACGCAACCGTTGCACGGATCGGCTGCTTAGGATTGGAATTTAGGCTTGGGTGGTTGCCGATTCGTGAAGAAACTCTGCGAAATCGCAGCGGGTGCTGGCCAAGCAAAGTCGAATATGTTTATCGGAGGGGGATGAGTAGCGGTGATGGCAGCTTTATCCCATCATCGAGACACCGAGTCGCATAAAGAAGGTAGGCTGGCGAAAATCGCGCGCGGTGCTGCCCGCGAGACGCGCTCCAATTAGAACGACCGCAGGCTCGAATTCGTCCTCAAGGTGTGCTGGTACTTCCCTTCACGCCAGCACGAGCAACGCTCGGAAAAGGCAAAACTGACGCGAATGATTTCAGTGCGCTGGCCGGCCCATGCCGCTGAGTTCTATTAGAGACGCGACGATGGGTAAAAGGCGAATATTTGGCTAAACAATCGTTACGTACGCCTTTGATGCCAGTAAAGGGATTATAGGCCCCTTCGTCTGCACTGACCAGTATTTGCTCCTCTTAATTTGCCTAAAATCCAATCCATTAAATCAAACATTGAACAACAAATCAGGAATATATTTGTCCGTAGAGCATTTTGGCAAACATCGGAGCCCGATCATGGCCCAGATCATTCTGCGCTTGTTTAAAGACGACTCTGGGGTCACCGCTATTGAGTATTCTCTAATAGCGGCCTCAATCGCGGTGGTGCTTATAGGGGTCCTTACCAACGTCTACACTGCGTTGAACGGGATTTATTTTACCATTGTGGCCGCCCTTGCTGGCTGACGAACTATGAAAGCCGGGTTCCCGTACAATACGGGATTCCTTGCTGCGTTGGCCATTTACAAGCACAAAATGCATGCTCGGTCGGCCAAATGCCTCGCAAAGTGCTTCCGTATCGATACCGTCATTCTTGTTGTTGCGCTGGGCTCACGTAACGTGGCGGAATTAGCCTGATTGAATGCTCCGGCTCCATTATCACCCGCGCCCAGTGATAGGGCACTGGCGCAGGCCTGAATGCCGAACACGCCGAACGGATACTGTCCAAAGAGGCTATTAATTCCGCTTGTCACAATTCCTTGCGTAGCACGAAAGTCTCTGCATCATGGTGCAGAAGTCAAACCGTATCAAGGCAGTCCGACAGCAAGCGCCTCTACCAAAAGTGCAAGTGCATCGAACGCATTCGGTTATCTCAGAACGAACCTCACCAAGGTACTGGATAAAGTCCGCCCGCTAGCCTAGCGAGCCCTTGTGAGTTTTGGGCAACTTTGTTCCGGCGATGTATCCTGTTTCTTGAGCAAGGCTTTTTTTCTTTCGCCCTGTTTTCGGCGGAGCCTTTTGGCTTTTCGGAAACTATATCTGGCATTTTAAAAAAAGCGTGCCAATGGGCGCGAAAAGAAAAGGACCCGGCCTCGCAGCCGGGTCCTCCGAAGTAGGAGTGGATCGACGTATTAGCCGGCCGCCGTGTTGAGAGTGTTCGACACCGTGGTAAAGATGTTGGTGAGGCTGCCACCCAACGCGGTAAGGGCGGCGATGATCACAACCGCGACCAATGCGGCGATCAGGCCGTATTCAATCGCGGTCACGCCAGACTCGTCCTGCACAAAACGCTGAAGATGTTTACGCATAAGTAGCTCCTGTTACGATGGATTCTTGCTCTGTTTGCGATAGAGGAGACTACAGAGCTCCCCTTTCAAGAGAGTGAATTTGGTTGTTCAAAATTGTAAACCCAATGGGGTCCTTAACACTGGGTTAATACCGTAGCGCGCCGTGACTTGCGCGCCCCTGATTTGCAAGTGACGCCCGGTAACTCCCTGCGCTTCTGCCTTACTCTTAAAATATGCCCGGCAGCAACCGATAGCGGACACGCGTAGCGAAAACACGATATCCGGTATCTTGCATGAGTACACGTTCCTCGCGAGAGATGCGGATGACCTGCATAGTCAACGTGGTTGCATAAATGAGGGCGTTCGTAAGGGACGGGGCAGCCAGAAGAAAACCGACATGCGTCAAGGTATAGCCGGCATACATTGGATGGCGCAAAAATCGGTAAGGCCCCAGCATTCTGATGCCGCGATTGGCAGCGACAATGCCAAAGGCGCGCCCGAGTACTAACTTGGCGCTGACTTGTAGCAGCAGGCCCGTGGTCATGATGCCGAAGCACGCCGCCAGAGGAACAAACGGCAGTACTCCGACGACTGGTCTTGCCATCAGCGGCATGAGAGTACCGAGGATGGCAAAAACCCAGTCGCTCGGTGTTTGCGAAAGCGTGATCGATGGCGCTCGCAAAACAATATAGACCAAAGGCAATGTCTCGCTCAGCACCAGCAGCGCGGTTATGACATTGAGATTGCCGGAAAAGCCCGAAGACATCCGATAGACGAAGCTCAGGTAAATGATCGACACGATTGCTCGTTCGAACAGATCGAGGCCGATTGCCTTACGCGTCAGCCCCCGCGCTGTATAAAACGACCTCAGAGGCGGGATTTGCCGGCGATGGGCGCTCGGCATCGAAGGGCGCTTATTGCTCATCGGCGTACAGTCCCGCGCTTGCAACAAGTCGTTGTTGCTGCTATTGCGCAACGTTAGGATGCGACCATGACAGAAATATTAACGACGGTCTTCGCTGTTAGCCGGATTCGCCACTGCTTGCGACATGAGACAGAAAGGGGCCCCGTGACAGCTCTATAACCCTTGTGGGGTTTCGCTTTGGCTTCTTTGGGCTGCCGCAGGTAGAGGTGCCCTTCCTAGAGTTGATGCCGTGCCGATCGGAGTGGTGATAGCGATGATCATGGGTTCAGATCAAGGATTGGTAAGGAGAGTTGTGGGCGTGGTGGCCTCAATTTCTGAAGATACGGCGCGTCCGCGCATGTGTCCGCTTTATATTGTTAGATGGTGTAACCGGCCGGCCGCGGCGCAAGCCGCTCGCTCGCTACAGTGGAATTGAATGCGCCCTTCGCTCGCGGCTTGCTTGCGTAACGGCGGTCGTCCCTCAGACTGATGGTGTCAATGGACGGAGTCGGGAAGCCCGCTCCAAGCATCATCAAGGGACGACCATGAAGCATTATGCAGGAATCGACGTATCTTTGAATCGCTCCAGCGCGTCTTCACCGGCATCGCCGACAGCGCCGCCTTCACGTGCCGCGTCTCCAAAAGCTCCACCGGCAGCCCGCTCTCTCGCAATGCACCATGCAGCCATTGCGACAGCGGACCTGCCTCGAGCCCGATCCGCACCACCTTCACGCCGAGCGATTTGAACCACTTGATCAGAGCCACCGGTTCGCTGGCCACCTTGGCCTCACGGACGATCTTCCCATCCTCGTCAACCACGCAAACGCTGGAGCTGTTCAGAGACACGTCGATT
>JARRNI010000716.1:0-2624 GCA_037385125.1 Pseudolabrys sp. | reverse complement strand
GAAGGCGCCGACGGCTGGTACGCCCCGGGCGCGGCCGGACGTTTCCTTGGGCCAAAGCGCGCGAACGAAGGCTGGCAGAAGGTCGACGATGTGCTCGACGTCTGGTTCGATTCCGGGTCCACCCATTCTTTCGTGCTGGAAGACCCGGTCCACTTCCCGCAGCTCGCCGGCATCAAGCGCAAGATGGACGGCGGCAAAGATACGGTGATGTATCTGGAAGGCTCGGACCAGCACCGCGGCTGGTTCCACTCCTCGCTGCTGGAATCCTGCGGCACGCGCGGCCGCGCGCCCTACGACGTGGTGCTCACCCACGGCTTCGTGCTCGACGAGCACGGCCGCAAGATGTCAAAATCGCTCGGCAACCAGGTCTTCCCGCAGGACGTGATCAAGCAGTCCGGCGCCGACATCCTGCGCATGTGGGTCTGCGCCTCCGACTATGCCGACGACCTGCGCATCGGTCCGGAAATCCTCAAGACGACGGTCGACACCTATCGCAAGCTGCGCAACACCATCCGCTGGATGCTCGGCAATCTCGCCCATTTCCACGAGGACGAGCGGGTCAGGCATCACGAGCAGATGCCCGAGCTGGAGCGGCTGATGCTGCACCGGCTGGCCGAGCTCGACGGGCTGGTGCGTCGATCTTACGCCGATTTCGACTATAAGCGCATCTTCGCCGCGCTCAATGGCTTCATGACCTCGGACCTGTCGGCCTTCTATTTCGACATCCGCAAGGACACGCTCTATTGCGACGCGGCATCGTCGATGAAGCGCAAGGCCTGCCTCACCGTGCTCGACCACCTGTTTCGCTGCACGGTGACCTGGCTCGCGCCCATGCTGTGCTTTACCGCGGAGGAAGCCTGGACTGCGCGCTACGGCGCCGAGGCGGGCTCCGTGCATCTCGAACTGTTCCCGCAGGTGCTGGCGGCCTGGCGCGACGACAGGCTGGCCGAGAAATGGCGCAAGGTGCGCAGCGTTCGCCGCGTCATCACCGGCGCGCTGGAGATCGAGCGCGCGCAGAAACGCATCGGCTCTTCGCTGGAGGCGCACCCGATCGTGCACGTGTCGAACACGGAGCTGGCGGAAGCCGTGCTCGACGTCGACCTCGCCGAAATCTGCATCACCTCCGCATTGACCCTGGTCGAGGACGAGGGCCCGGCCGATGCGTTCCGGCTGGCGGATGTCGCCGGCGTCGCGGTGGTGCCCAATCTCGCCGAGGGCCGCAAATGCGCGCGCTCCTGGAAGATCCTCACCGCCGTCGGCGGCGATCCGGAATTTCCCGATGTCTCGCCGCGCGATGCCCAGGCGCTGCGCGAATGGGAAGCCATGCGCAAGGCGGCCGAGTGAATGCGCGCTGGTTATCTCTATGGCCCGTTCACGCGGCTGGGCCTCGTCACCGCCCTTATCGCCTGCGCCATCGATCAGGCGAGCAAGCTCTATCTTCTGTTCGTATTCCAGCTCGCCCAGCGCGGGCCGGTGCGGCTCGGGCCGTTCTTCGACCTCGTGCTCACCCGCAATACCGGCATCAGCTACGGCCTGTTCCAGACCCACAGCGCGCTCGGCCAGTGGGTGATGCTGGGAACCAAGGCGGTGGCGGTGGCCCTGCTATGGGTGTGGCTGGCGCGCTCGCACAGCCGGCTGACCGCCCTGTCGCTCGGCCTCATCATCGGCGGCGCCGTCGGCAACGCCATCGACCGGCTGGCCTATGGCTGGGTGGCCGATTTCGTGTTTTTTCACGTCAATGCGGCCGGTTTTCGCTTCCAGTGGTATGTTTTTAACCTCGCCGATGTCGCCATCGTTGCCGGGGTTATCGGCCTGCTGTATGAGTCCCTGGTTGGGGAGCGCGCCGCAAAAGCGCCCTGATCCGCCGTGATAGTTCGGGGCGAGGACGGCGAAGCGCTCGTTATTGGCGAGGCTGGCAACATTAAGAGACCGCGGATGACTTTGACGCGCCCGACCCGGCTGACGCAGACCTGCGCCGCGCTCGGCTTGGCGGCGGCCGTCGGGTTGCTGGCTGCGCCCGGCGCGGCGCGCGCCGGCGACGACAACAGCGGCAGCGAATTCTACAAAGCGACCTTCGGCCGCCTGCTGGAAGGCTTCGGCCTGAAAAGCTCCGACGACGATCAAGAAATCCATTATCGCGAGCGGGCGCCGCTGGTGATCCCGCCCTCCGACCAGTTGCCGCCGCCCGAGAAGGCCAAAGCGGTGCCCAATCCGGCCTGGCCGAAAGACCCGGACGTGGCCCGCCGCAAGCGTATCGAGAAGATGCAAAAGCACCGCGACATCGAGGCGGAACGCATGCGGGAGGAAAATCCGCTGCGGCCCGACCAACTGGCGCCTGGCCCGCGTCCGCGCGGCGGGGTCAATCACGACACCGACGATCAAGGGGTGTTGGGCCGGATCCTGTCGCCCTCCGAACTCGGCTACAAAGGCGGTCTGTTCAACCACATGTTCAAAGGCAAGAACGACGACGTCGCCAGGTTCACCGGCGAACCGCCGCGCACCGACCTCACCGAACCGCCGCCCGGCTACCAGACGCCATCACCCGATCAGCCCTATGGCACCGGAAAGGCGCCGGCTCCCAAGGCCGACAACAATTATATCACTCGGTCCGAGCCTGAACAGTG
>JARRNI010000715.1:0-3021 GCA_037385125.1 Pseudolabrys sp. | reverse complement strand
AGCCGGGATTGAACATCGAGGTTATGGAGATGATCTCGCCGGCGATCAGGCCGCCCAGCACGGCGCCTGGAAACGAGCCGACGCCGCCGATGACCACGACGACGAAGGTCTGCACCAGGCTCGCTTCGCCCATGTCAGGCGCGATCGAGACCACCGGCGCGTTGACGATACCGGCGAAGCCGGCCGCCATGGCGCCGATGCCGAACACCAGCATGAACACCTTGTAGACGTCGATGCCGAGCGCATCGACCATGCCGGAGTCCTCGATGCCGGCGCGCACGATCATGCCGATGCGGGTGCGGTAAAGCACGACATAGAGTACGAGCAGCGCGACCGCGACGATGCCGAGCGCGGCGAGACGATAGGTCGGATAGAACATGAAGCCGATCGGAGTGATCCCGCGAAACAGCGAGGGCGGCGGCACCATCTTGGACAGGCTGCCGAAGAAGAAGCGCACGGCCTCCACGAACACGATGCCGAGACCGAAGGTGACGAGAAGCTGGTCCTCGTGCGGCCGGGAATAGAAGCGACGGATAATGACCCGCTCCATCACCACGCCGACCAGCATGACGAACAGGGCGCCCGCGAACAGGGCGACGATGAAGGAACCTGTATAGCTGTAGGCGAGCCAGCCGGCATAGCCGCCGAGCATGAACATCGCCCCGTGCGCCAGGTTAAGCACGCCGAGGGTGCCGTAGATGATGGTCAGGCCGGAGGAGATCAGCGCGAGCAGCGCGCCGAGCACCAGCCCGTTGAAGCATTGCGATACGAAATTAGCCCAGTTGACCACGCCACCGCCGCCCGCAGTTTGTTTTGAAACACATCGTCCGTCCGGACATCGTCATGCCCGGCTTTTTGCCGGGCGTCCATGTCTTTCTTGCATCGACGTCATACTCACTCAGGCGTCAAATGGCCGGGAAAGGGGCGTCGCGCCCTTTCCCCGGCCATGACGAGTGGCGGGGCCTTCCCCGCGTCAACGCGGGGAAGGCGTCTGCCGTTGGCCTCAGGTATAGGGGCCGAGCTTGCAGCCGAATGCGTCGGGCTTCTGCATCAGCGGAGCGCCCGGCACGACCTCGAGAACCTCCCAGTAGTCCTCCTTGTTCTTCATGTCGGACGGCTTCTTGCCGCGGACGATGATGACCGGACGGACGAGCTGGTGGTCGGCGGCGCGGAAGTGCACGTCGCCCACCATGGACGGGATGGTCTCGCCCTTCTCGTACTGCTTGATGACGGACGGCGGATAGAAGGTGCCGGCCTCGGAGACCATGCGCGCCCACATGGCGAACTGCATGTAGGCGTTCTCGGCGCCCCATTCGGGCCGGTAGCCGTACTTCTTGTGGAAGGACTCGACGAACATCTTGGCCAGCGGGAACTTGTCCTCCAGCGTCCACCAGAAGTCGGTCGCCGCGAACACGCCCTCGGTCAGCTTCGGTCCCACTTCCTTCGCGAGGAAGGGGATCTGATAGGGAATGACCATGGTCATCTTCGGCGTCAGGCCGAACTGGCGGGCCTGCTGGATCGACAGCACCGCGTCGCGGCCCCAGTTCACGTTGACGATGAACTCGGCGCCGGAGTTGGCGATGTTGGTCAGGTACTGGCTGAAGTCCTGGGTGCCCAGCGGCGAGACCTGGTTGGTCACCATCTTCCAGCCGCCATGCTTGCTCAGGTAGTCGTTCACCGACTTGGTCACGGTATGACCGTAGGTGTAGTCCGGCGTCATGAACGCCGCCTTGCGGTTCTTGCCGAAGTTCTTGATCAGCACCGGGCCGATCGCCGCCGCCGCCGTCTGGCCGTAGAAGCACTGCCGGAACGAGTAGCGCGAGCAGTCCTTGCCGGTGGTGTCGTTGGAGCCAGAGATCGCCACCAGGTAAAGAACCTTCTGGCGCTCGGCGAACTTGTTGAGCGCCACCGCCACCGCCGAGGAGGTCGAGCCGGTCATGGCGATGACGTGGTCCTCGTTGATGAAGCGCTGCTGCTCCTGCACCGCGCGGTTCGGCTTGGCGCCGCTATCCGCGACCACCAGCTTCACCTTCTTGCCGAGCACGCCCTTGGAGACCTTGGGCGCGATCTTCTTGATCAGGTCGTTGCCTTCGTTGATGTGCTCGACGGCGAGCTGCATGCCCTTGAGCTCGTCCTCGCCCTGCACCGCATAGGCGCCGGTGCGCGGGACGGAGGCGCCGATGGTGACGGTGTCGCCCTTGGTGCCTTCCGGCCAGGTGCCGAGCGGCTTGTGCTCCATAGCCGCGAAAGCCGGCGTGAACATCGGCGGCAGCAGCGCGGAGCCGGCGAGGCCGGCGCCCACGGTGAGCACGCTAACGCTTGTCGTCTTTTCGTCTTGGCTTGTTCAACCAGGCTGAAAACCTCCCCCGGCGCCGCAGTGCAACATGAGCGCCGTCGGCTTTTTATCGGTCTGCCATTGCCGCAGGGCGCGCCTATTTCCGTCAATCCCACTTTCGTTGAGGAAGCCGGCGGGCGACTGCGGGCGCGGCCGCTGCTCGTGCGAAAAAAGCCCGTAATGCGCGCACCGCCGGTCGGCGGCAGCACGCGCCGCGCCCGGGAAATATTGACGCAGGGGAATGCCGGCGCCGCCGCTTCGCGTGCGCGGTGCCGCGCGGGCGGCGGCCGGCGGCGGCTTTTGTCGCAGCGCACAACGCCGTCGCACTGACGCGCGCGTCGCGCAGAGAGATGCAGACAGATAATAGAGAGTGCGTTCAGGCCGCCTTGGTGATCTCGCCGCCGGCGGCGTTGTCGACGATGACCGGCGTGTCGAACCAGGCGATCTCCGGCTCCGAGCCGTACAGCTCCTTGACCCGCGCCTTCCACTCGCCGTTGTAGACGGCCTCAGCCGCCGCCTTCGACTCCCACAGATAGACGCCGCCGGCGCGGCGGCCGTCCTCGCTGCGCAGGTAGTATTTGCGCACCAGGCCGGCCAGGTTCTTGTACTTGGGCGCGATCTTCTTGATCAGGTCGTTGCCTTCGTTGATGTGCTCGACGGCGAGCTGCATGCCCTTGAGCTCGTCC
>JARRNI010000714.1:0-2630 GCA_037385125.1 Pseudolabrys sp. | reverse complement strand
CCGCTTTTCGAAGGCCTCGTCGATTCGAACGCCATGGTGCGGGGGAGTTGGGGTGCGGCACCGGCCGCCGGGCTCGAACCGCAGCCCGGCGATCTTACCGTCGAAAAGATGCGCATGTGCGCGTTCGAAGGCACTAACCTGGAAATCGCGCTCAAGTCGGGCAGCCGTGACACCGTCGTCGTTACGGGCGCCTGGACCAACATGTCGATCGAGCACACCGCCCGCACCGGCGCCGACAAGGGCTACTTCATGGTGGTGCCGGAGGATTGCTGCTCGACCATGAATGCCGACTGGCACCGGGCCTCGGTGCAATACGCAATGCAGAACGTCGCGGTGGTGACGAAGACAAGCGAGGTCATCGCGGCGCTTGGTTGAGCCGCACTAGAGCTTGGGATTCCAAACCCCCGTCGATAGATTACAAACGGTGTTGCAGTGACCGGTTGATCTCACCAGGCTAAGACGGACATTGACAGGCCTACCGGCTGCAGACCGTACGCTTGCATTCCATCGGAAGCAAAAGGAGGGATAGCCATGGCGGACCAGACCAGATCGTATGAAAGCTACAGGTCACAATCCACCTCGTCCGGCTACTCTTCCCATGGGTCGCAGCAACGCGCTTCAAGCTACCTGGGCCGTTCCAGCGCGCCGCCATCCGGCTATTCGCCCCCGGCGCCGCAGCCGCAAACGTCAAGCTATCTTGCCGGCTCCAACGAGATGCGCGGCGCCGACATCATCGCCGAGTATCTGGTCAAGGAGAAGGTGCCTTACATCCTCGGCTACGCCGGCCACGGCGCCATCGGCTTGCTCGACGGGCTCTACAAACAGACCAGTCGCATCCGCCACATCTCGCCGCGCATAGAACAGGCGGCCGGCTTCATGGCCGACGTCTACTATCGCCTCACCGGGCAGCCGCTTGCGGTCTATGCCTCCACGGGCCCCGGCCCCATGAACCTGATGATCTCGGTGGCCAACGCCTTTTACGACGGCTCGGCATTCTTCGTCATTACTGGACAAGTACCGACCAATCAGTTCGACACCGGTGCCCTGCAGGACGACTATCGCTACCACGGCGACGTGTCCTCGATGTTCACGCCGATCGTCAAGAAATCCTGGCGCATTCGCAAGGTCGAGGATCTGGTCAAGGCGCTACCCAACGCCTTCTCGCTGATGCGCCACGGCAGACCGGGGCCTGTGCATTTCGACATGCCCTACGATCTTTATATGCGCACCGCCCCGGTCTCGACGCCCGAACCGAATGCGCACGGCGGGCCGCTCAACTGGCGCACGACGGTTGCCGACGACACCGTCGAGAAGGCGCTCAACCTTCTCGTCGGTTCCCAGCGGCCGTTGATCCTTGCCGGCGGCGGCGTGCGCGTCGGCCGCGCTTACGAGGAGCTGAAGGCGCTCGCCGAACAGCTCGATATTCCGGTCTACACGTCGTTCATGGGCAAGAGCGCGCTGCCGCACGATCACCGGCTCCATCTCGGCGTTGCCGGCGTGTGGGGCGAGTATCCGGCCACCGAAGCCGTCCGCAACGCCGATGTGATTCTCGCGATCGGCGCCCGCTTCAACGACCTTCTTGCCGGGTCGTGGCTCCCCGGGTACGTCTACAATGTCCCACCGACGCGCATCATTCAGGTCGACATCGACCCCGAGGAAATCGGCCGCAACTATCCGGTCGAGATGGGCATTGTCGGCGACGCCAAGGCCTTTCTCGGCCAGGCGGTGAAGATTGCCCGCGCCAAAGGCAGCCGCCACTTCGGCGATTCTTGGCACAAGCAGATCGAAGCCTGGCGCATGGACTGGCGCAATTTCTGCGAGCCGTTCGAGCGCTCGAACGACGTGCCTATCGAGCCGCGACGCATCATGGCGGAGATGAACAAGATCTCGCCGCCCGAGACGGTGATGGTCGACGACGTCGGCAACTGTCAGGTCTGGTCGGAACAATACTGGTATCCGCGGACTGCCGGCAATCACCTGACCGCCGGCGGCTTCGCCGCCATGGGCTTCGGCGTCGCTGGCGTGCTGGGCGCCCGGTTGGCGCGGCCCAATTCGCCCTGCGTGACGCTGTGCGGCGACGGCGGTTTCATGATGATGCCGCACGTCATCGCGACTGCCGTCGAACACGATCTACCGGCGGTGTGGGTGCTGCACAACAACTACGCCATCGGCACCATCCGCGACCTGCAGCTTGCCTATCACGGCGGCCGCGAGCTCGGCACCAGCTTCGTCAACGAACGGACCGGGCAATTGTGGAATCCGGATTTCTCCAAGATGGTCGAAGCGATGGGCGGACGCGGCATCCGCATCGAACACCCCGACCAGTTCGGCGACGCCTATCGCGAGGCGATCCGCTCCAACACGCCGACCGTGCTCGACGTGGTCATCAACCGCGATACCGGCATCCCAATCACCGGCACCTGGCAGATGCCGCCCATTCCGGAAGTGCAGCCGACTTTCGGCCAGCGCAAGGTGCGCTGAACACGGGGAGGGCACCCGCACCACAGCGCTACCTGTCCTTTCCGAAAATTCCATCCGACCTGGATTCGCGTGCCCGGGCAGAATCGTCGCATCATGAAACGCGATGTTTGCGATCTTCTATGCCCTTGGAACGGTCGTCGCCGACCTGC
>JARRNI010000713.1:0-2632 GCA_037385125.1 Pseudolabrys sp. | reverse complement strand
CGGTGCCGCGGCCGCAGTGGCGGCGCATCCAGGTCGCGCGCTATCTGATCGATTATCGCGATCACCGGCTGGAAAAGATGAAATTCGACGAGGAGGGCACGCTGACCGACTTCGGCCTGTCGCAGGACGAGGTCGACGAAGTCATCAAGCAGGGCACCGCCTTCCGCACCTCCGGCTGCCCGGGCAAGGAAGCCGAGGACGTCTCCGCCTGCGACCGGCCCTACGGCGACTCGCCGCCGGGCAACATCGCGTCCTATCCGTTCAAGCTCAGACGCGATGACATCCGCAAGGTTCGCCGTCAGCTCGACAAGGGCATGCTGCGATAGACGCATTCCGCCGGGTGGGCTGAGCGAAGCGAAGCCCACCGTCGGCATTCCCGCGGTTGCGCACAAGTTGGTAGGCACGGCGCTGACGCGCCTTTGCCCACCCTACAGCCCAAGGGGGAGACAATGGCCAACGCACCAGCCAAACCGTTCCGCGTCATCGAAACGCCCTTAAACGGCGGGCGCGCCAATATCGCCTTCGACAAGGCGCTGATCGAGGCGCGCCAAGAGGGCAAGATTCCCGACACCATCCGCTTCCTGCGATTCCGCCCTTGCGCCCTCATCGGCATCCATCAAATCCTCGGCCACGAGATCAAGGTCGACTACTGCAAGCAGCACGGCATCGAGCTGGTGCGGCGCATCACCGGCGGCGGCGGCCTTTACTTCGACGAGGGCCAGATCGGCTGGGAGCTGGTTTTCGACCGCGCGACCTTCGGCCCGCTCGACCTGGCGGAAGTGACCCGGCGCATCTGCGAATCTGCCGCGCTCGGCCTCAACAAGCTTGGCGTGCCGGCGCGTTACCGTCCGCGCAACGACCTGGAGGTGGACGGGCGCAAGATCAGCGGCACCGGCGGCTTCTTCGAAGGCAATCTCATCTTTTACCAAGGCACGCTGCTGATCGACTTCGACCCGGCCAAGATGGCCGCCTGCCTCAACATCCCGGCCGAGAAGCTGGCCAAGCGCGACCTTCAGTCGGGGGCGCAGCGCATCATTACCATGCGCGAAGTGCTGGGCGACAAACTGCCGGATCTCAAGACGATCTATGACGGGCTGGTCGCGGGCTTCGCGGAAGGTCTCGGTATCGATCCGCAATGGGGCGCCATCACGCCTTACGAGGAAGAACTGGCCCAGCGGCATTTCCGCGAGGAGATCGGCACCGACGCCTATGTCGAGATGCTGGACGCGCCGCCCTCCGACGCGACCTCGGTCAGCGCCTCGTTCACCGGCCGCGGCGGCACCGTGCGCGCCGATATAAGGCTCGAGGGCTCGCAGCTCGATCGCATCCGCGAGGTGCTGATCAGCGGCGATTTCTTCGTCACGCCGCCGCGGGTGATCTTCGACCTGGAGGCCGCCTTGCGCGGGCTCGAGGTCGGCGCGGTGCCCACCGCGATCGACGCCTATTTTGCGCGCACGCCGGCCGATTTCCTTAGCCTGGGGCCGGGCGACATCCGCCATGTCGTCGAGATGGCGCTGAGCGGACGCGCCGCGCACGCCGCCGCGAGCTGATCGTCGCATCGTAAAATTATCCCGCGCGATATGGAATAGTGGCGCGAAATATGCGCCGGAACGAATTGCGTCCGCGCATCGTTAGCAAATTGAAAAGCCGGCCGCGACGATGCCGTCGCGACGGCCGGTTTTATGTCAGTCAAACGCGGAGGCGACTATGCTGAAAATGGTGATCGGGGCCGCTGCCCTGGCGTTCGTGACGCTGCCGGCGATGGCGATCGCGCAAAACAACATGTCCGGCCCGAACTATGGCCAGGTAACCCTTCCGCCGCACAATTCCGGCGCCGGTGTCAACGGCATGCAGGGGAACAAGAGCGGTTCGCCGCCGGCCAAGCCCAGCACCACGGGACAGGGCATGAGCAATCAGAACACGCAGCGCACCGGCAAGGCCGACGCAGCTAAGGTCAACGGCATGCCGGGCGGCAAGGCAGGCCCGGCGGTGATGCCGCCGTCGAATTCAAAGTCCGATTCGGGCTCGAAGTAAATCGCAAGACTTTCCGAACACGAGTCGCTGAGACGGAACGGGCGGGCCCGGCAATGCCGGCCCGCCGGTTGCGCGTTAATCAGCGCTTCGGCGGTTAATTCAGGTTCTGCTGGATCGCCCGCGCCAGCGCGAACAGCCGGTGCTCGATGGTGGCGGGCACGTCGCAGACGTAATTGATCGTCTGCCGGCGCTCGTCGAAAATGCGGCTATCCCAGGATAGCTGGTTGCCGAGCTTGTCAATCGCGCCGGCGTCCTTCTTGGCCGCATTCTGGTGCGCACGCAGGTCGGTCAGCTCCTGGCGAATCTTGTCGCGCAGGCCCTGCTGCCGTTTCGCGAAACGCTCGATGCCGTCCATGACCTGACTGCGCTCGCCGTTCAGGATGGAGAACAGGCCGGCGAACAGGAGTTTCGCCTTCTGCTTTTTCTCCTCCGGCGTGCCAGTGACGAATGCGGTCGCCGCTTTCTTTGCCTTTTCGAGCGGCGTACGCCGCGCCGCCAGCTGCATGGCGAGCTGGTGGACGGTCTCGTCCTTCTCCCAAGCGTTGCCGACGTCGTCGATCGCCGGCCCGGTCCAGAACGCGGCCGGCGACAGCGTAGG
>JARRNI010000712.1:0-3706 GCA_037385125.1 Pseudolabrys sp. | reverse complement strand
GGTCACCGTGCTGGCGCAGCCGGGCGACAACTGGATGATCCATGTGGCGGTGGAGCAGTGCCAAAAGGGAGATGTGCTGGTGGTCGGCTGCACCGCCGACAACACCGACGGCATGTTCGGTGAACTGCTCGGCACCGCCTTGCAGGCGCGCGGCGTCAAGGGCCTCGTCATCGATGCCGGCTGCCGCGACGTGAAGCCGCTACACGACATGAATTTCCCGGTCTGGTCGAAGGCGATCTCGGCCAAGGGCACGGTGAAATCGACCCTCGGCGCGGTCAACGTGCCGGTGGTGTGCGCGGGCGTCAACGTCGAGCCGGGCGACGTGGTGGTGGCCGACGACGACGGCGTGGTGGTGATCCCCAAGGTCGAGGCGGTCGAGACCGCGCAGAAGGCGCAGAAGCGCAAGGACGACGAGGACGGCAAGCGCAAGCGGCTGGAGGCCGGCGAGCTCTCGCTCGACATGTACAACATGCGCGAGGGGCTTCAGAAAGCGGGCCTGCGCTACGTCGACAATCCGGAGGACGTGTAAGCAGCCGGCGCTTGCCTGTGCGTCGCGACCGATCGTACGATAGCCATGGGGCGCGGCTGGGGATCAGCAGTCATGGCCAGAACATTTATTGCACGGCTATTACGGGCCGGCACGGCGCGCAAAGCGTGCCTTGCGGTAACGGTTGCGATCCTAACGCAGGCCTGGGCGCTCGGCGTGGCGTCGGCTCAGAGCTTCGAGGCGCAATACCGCAAGCTGCCGGCCTAGGTGCGCCATGACGTCGAGGACGTCCGCAAGGACTGCGAAGATCTCGTCCCCGACTTCACACCCGATGACGTGATGCAGGGCGCTGCCTCAATAAAGCTCGGCGGCGCGCACGCTCTGTTCGTCGACGCCGAGACCCTCGGCAACAGGCGGATGGCGGGTGCGAACTGCACCAATCACGATTGCGAGCTGCAGATTTGGAAACGGACCGGCGCTCGATCGTGGCGAATGGTCTTCGACGAGTACCTGTTCAGAAAATTCATCAGCGTGAACGACAAGGACCAGTTCAGGCTGATGGCCGTCTCGATCTACGCCGGCGATCGGCACTGCCATCCCAAGCCGGGAAAGTCGTACCTCGGCGGCCAGAGCTGCGACGCCTTGGTGCGCTACCGGAAGAACCGCTTTGTCTGGCAAGTGATCCGCTAGCGGCTCGGATTTGATCCAGATCATGGGACGGCCCGCCGGCCGGCCTAGAGTGCGCTCCGACGTCTCGGAGCCAGGCGATGCCGGAAGCGGCCGCGACCCAAACTCACCTGACGCATATCGCCATCATGATGGAGCGGCTTGGCCTCGACCCCGGGGCCGGCGCGATCGCGCGCCTGGGTCTGTGCCACGCCATCGCCGTCCGCCGCTGCCGGGCCTGCCCGATCAAGGCGGACTGCGGCGCCTGGCTTGCCGACCACCGCGGCCCACTGGCCTTCGCGCCGGCCTTTTGCCCGAGCGGCGATATTCTGTTCGAGATGAAGTTCAACGACCCCGGCGCCCTACGCTGAGCGGCCTGCGGCTTTCGCCGCGCGCCGGCGGGTGTTAGCGTCGCGCCCGGCCCGCACGACTTCTCACAACACGTCACCAGCGAAATGCGGCGCCGCCGGGGGAGCGCCATGGATGCGGAGGCCGAGCGCTTCGACGTGGTCGTGGTCGGCTGCGGCATTGCCGGCCTGTCGGCCGCGGCGAGCGCGTTGCAAGCGGGCAAGCGCGTCGCGGTCCTCGAGCGCGCACCCAGAGAGGAACGCGGCGGCAACACGCGCTGGACCGAGGCGCTGCTGCGCATGAAGAGCGAGCGCGAAGTCTCGGACGACTTCGAAGCGCATTTCGCCCGCAACGCCGGACACTATCTCGATCCCGAGCTGATCGCGGAGACCGCGCGCGACTGAGACAACTGGCCGGGCATCATCAAGACGCTGGGCTTCACCGACCCGGAAGTGATCGCGACATTCGCCAAGAATGCCGCACCGACGGTGGCCTGGCTGAAGAGCTTCGGCGTCCGCTTCGATTTCCTGCCGACCTATTTCATCACCGCCTGCCAGCCGCGCATGGCGCCGATCGGCGGCGGGCTGGCGCTGGTCGAAGCGCTGGCGAGCTGGTGCGAGCAAAACGGCGCGCATTTCTTCTATCAGACCACCGCACGCAGCCTGATCCAGGACGAGGCCGCCGCCGTGACCGGCGTCGAATGCGTGGCCGCCGGTCACAAGACGCTTCGATTGAGCGCACCGGCGGTGGTGCTCGCCTGCGGCGGCTTCGAGGGCAATCCGGAAATGCTCACGCATTATCTCGGGCCCCGCGCCCGCTACCTGCGGCCGGTGGCGCGCGGCGGCTATTACAATAAGGGCGAAGGCATCCGCATGGCGCTGGCCGTCGGTGCGGCGGCCAGCGGTGACTACGGCAGCATCCATGCCGAGCCGCTCGATCCGCGCTCGGGGAGGCGCCGGCCACGGTCGACGCCACCTATGAGGCGATCACCCGCGTCATCTTCGAGCAGCCGGAAGGCATCGCCTATTGCATCCTCGATTCGCAGATCGACGAGGTGCCGGGCTGGCAACGCTCGGTGCGCTCCGACCGGCCGCCGGTGACGGCGGCGAGCCTCGCCGAACTGGCGGACAAGCTCGGCCTCGAGGCCGGCGCGCTTGCCGCGACCGTGGAGGCCTATAATGCCGCCTGCCCGCAAGGCGCCTTCAAGCCGCTCGAGCTCGATGGGCTTTCAACGCGCGTCGGTTTCGCGCCGCGCAAGTCGAACTGGGCGCGCACGCTCGACAAGCCGCCCTTCCTCGCCTTCCCCATCATCTGCGGCAACTGCTTCACCTTCGGCGGCCTCAAGGTCGATGCGCGCGCCCGTGTCATCGACGCCGACGGCAACGCCATTCCCGGCCTCTATGCCGCCGGCGAAACCATCGGGCTCTATTACGGCAGCTATGCCGGCGCCACCTCGGTCTTGCGCGGCGCGGTGTTCGGCCGCATCGCCGGCCTCGACGCATCCGGGAGCGGGACATGATCCATTCGAGCGAACGCATCCTCACCACCCATGTCGGCAGCCTGCCGCGGCCGCACGACCTGCTCGACATGATGAAGGCGAAGCTTTCGGGCGGCGAATACGATCCCGCGGCCTACGACGCGCGCGTGCGCCGGGCGGTGGAAGACTGCGTGCGCCAGCAGGCCGCATGCGGGCTCGACGTTCTCGCCGACGGCGAAATGTCGAAGCCGGGATTTTTCGTCTACGTGCGCGAGCGGCTCGCCGGCTTCGAGGCGCGCCCGGGGAAAGGACGCATGCCGTTCGCGGCCGAGCGCAACGCGTTCCCGGAATATTACGAGGACTATTTCAGGCGCGCCATGTTCGGCGGCGCCGTCGCGCCGTCAGCGCCGATGTTCTGCGTCGGCCCGGTGCGCTATATCGGCGAAGAAATCTTGCGCAAGGACCTCGACAATCTGCAAGCCGCGCTCGCACGCGTGCCGAATGTGGAAGCCTTCATGCCGTCTGTGGCGCCGAGCGGCGTCGGCCAGAACGACTATTATAAAAGCGAAGAGGAATACGTGTTCGCCGTCGCCAAGGCGCTGGCGGTCGAATACCGCGCCATCGTCGACGCCGGCTTCCTGGTGCAGATCGACGATCCGTTCCTGGCCGACCTGTTCGTCGAGCCCGATCTCGACGACGCCCAGAAGGCGAGGAAGGCGAGCCTCTAC
>JARRNI010000711.1:0-2644 GCA_037385125.1 Pseudolabrys sp. | reverse complement strand
GCTATCGGGAAACAGTATCGCTTGCCGCCGATCCTCGCCCTCAATGAACCTTTTCATCCCGATCCCTCGCTGATCGGAATCACTCTATCAAATCAATGCGTTTCCACACAGGCTGGGCCCATAGCCGACATCATTTTTACGTCCGCTTACGTCTGCTCTAAGGGGTCCTGCTGAAGTTGCCGTCGGCGTTCGAGCGGCTTTATGCGCACGAAGGCTTCTTGAAAAGATCGCTGGCCTGGCCCGCGAACTAAAGGGGGCGCGTGAGAAACAGATCGCAACCTCAGACTGGTCAAGTGGCGTTGTTTGCTTCGGCGGAATATCTCGCGCTGTCCGACAACAGCTCCGTGGTCAGCGGCCAGGGCGGCGTCCGCGCCGTGCAAATTCGCGTGATCTATTCATCTAATCCTCGCCGCGAAGCTCGTTCAAACAAAACCACCGCTACCATGAGGGCGGCGCGGCATTGACTGCGTCGACTAGTGTACTCGCCCTTCATCCATTTTTCAGTCGATTTGGCTAATAGGCCAAGACTGATTTGACGTCGATTTTCAGGAGCAAAGCAAACGCGATGCTGACATTTTGACAAAGTCCGCTTTTGACCCAGGCTGTGTGAAAACGCTGCAGACGCTTGTCGGGGCGCAACAAAAGAATCAGGTTGCTAGTCGTGGTGAATTCTTCATGCGGCAAATGCTTTCCGATTGATTCAATATTGCGCCAGGACGACGCACAGAAGCGTTCTCACACAGCCTCGACCCATTTCGATCTTCCGCCGCGAGCAGACGAGCAGCGCAATAATCGGTACGCGAATTGACATTAAACAAATTCGTTGTATCGCATGTTCTGCGCGGAGTGAGGACGCAAATTAAGCGAGTTTATGAGCGACGCCGAACCGCAGCCTCTTCAAGTTCGAGTATATCTCGCCGAAGCGTATTTAGCAGCTCCTCAAAATTTGCTGCTGACGGCGGACCATGCCGGTCCGCTAATTTTAGTGCAATGTCAGACCAATCTCCAGGTTGTAATGTTTCGATTATCGCTGGGAAAATCACCTCGTTTTCCAGAGCAATGTGCTTTCTTTCATTGTCGATGAAGTCGCGGACAATTCGGTCGACATCCCCGCGTAGAATTTCTTGATCATTCAGAACGTTTTCTATCGCTTGGGCAACACGACGTAATCGCACTGCACCTTCTTGATGTTCAGCTTCAAGGTCAGCAACTGACGCCGCTCGGCCAGGGTCGCGCACCTTAAATTTCTCGTAAATGATGTCCTCCTTTGGATGATGACAGGCGGCAGGGTATTTTTTGAAGAATTCAATAATCGCCCCAAGAACTTCGTAATCCGGATGCTCGCCTCGACCGAAGACTCCTAACTCCTGCTCCATTATACCGAGCAAATCTTCGATATTGTGATGTTCCTGGCGCAGGATTTCGATGATTTCGATCATCGCATTCCTCCCACGCAGAATCAGATACATCGCACCTAAGCTATAGGAATTG
Source organism: Pseudolabrys sp. (assembly GCA_037385125.1). GTDB lineage: Bacteria > Pseudomonadota > Alphaproteobacteria > Rhizobiales > Xanthobacteraceae > Pseudolabrys. Next base: position 1,153 of record JARRNI010000711.1, on the reverse strand, counting down.
ACTTGGATCAAATTGCAGGCCTTAAATGAGGCGCAATGGGTCCAACATGCGCGATTATGGATTTTCTTAACGGCCCCTTTGGGTTCGGTCGACCATCATTAGCACCAGCCGTTCTACGAGAAGGCGCATCGCCCCTTGTCACATGCAATAAAACGAATTGATTTGTCACAAAGCAGAGCCTTTGGGCGGGGTTAGTGTGCGATTAGGGGAGGGAGAAGCCCCAGTCGCTCTTGTCAAAGAATTCCGGCAACTGAGGTGCATTTTATGGGTCGCCCATGACCGACGAAGATCAATCCGTATGCACGGCAGCAAAGCCTTGTCCGATTTGCCGCGTTGCGATGCAGAGTAGATAGGAAGGCCGCCGTCTTGTCCATAAGTGCCACAACTGTGGCATGATGATAATTCACACACTGCCAGAGGATCGATCCTTCTAACCTCAAGGCGGCCTGACGTCGGCTACTGGGCCGGTGCTGCCGAACCGGCATGTCCGCTGTCACAGTGAATTTGGAAAGGTAACCGGACGTGGCGCGGACATCGCGCTTGGGCCGCCTTTGAGCCGAACCGGCCATCAGACGATGCAGCGTCGCGATAGGCGGCACCATGTAGAGTTGGTTGTTTCCACGACCCGAGCAGCCAATCGTTTGCTCGGTCGGCGGCTTCGCGGCGACGTCGACCTCTAAAGTTGATTGAGGGCGGCCTCAGCGCGGCCCGCGAAGATGAGCGCCTTTTGGCGCGTGGCAACGTCGCGCGCGTTTGTAAAGGCCTCGATGAAGGCATCGATGTGCTCTCTGAGCTGTTTGACCGAGATGAAGGAAGCTCCCCGGAGAGACTGTCCTTGCAGGATCGAGAACCAGATTTCGACTTGGATCGAGAACGCTTTTGCCAAGCTCAAGGCTCTGCTGAGAAAGGCCGCCGAACGCACCGTCGATGGTCTCTGGGCCGCCATCGGTCGTCTGATCGATACATTCACACCCCAGGAATGTGCAAATTACTTCGCCGCCGCAGGATACGATGCAACGTGATCGGATTCCCCTCTAAGAGCCCATCCGAGAAGTTCCGATTCATGACGAAAGGTTTGCTGCAACACGTCGAAGCATGATGCGGATCATGGCGAGGCGGATGAATGCAGCGACCGTGCCAACATAGCGTTCGA
>JARRNI010000710.1:0-2648 GCA_037385125.1 Pseudolabrys sp. | reverse complement strand
CCGCGGCGCTGTCGTCGATTGCCTATGCGCCGGCGGAATCCATGGCCGCGCTGCGCCATTTCTACGAGGACCTGGGCGGCAGGCTGTGGGGCCGCTACGGCTTCGTCGACGGCTTCAACCTGTCGCGCGACTGGTTCGCCGACAGTCATCTCGCCATCGACCAGGGACCGATCGTGGCAATGATCGAGAACCATCGCTCGGGCTTGCTGTGGAACCTGTTCATGAGCTGCGACGAAGTGCGTGACGGCCTGCGCCGCCTCGGCTTCGAGAGCCCGGCGTTAAAGGCGGCGACGACCTAAACGTTTGCTCCGCGCCGCGTCATACATCCTGGATCGGCCGTCTGGCTCGTGATTGAATTCGCGGGCCGGGACATGTGATACTTGCTTGAGGGGACCGTCGCGCTGACAGGCGATGACGAGGCGCTGCCTCGATCCTTGCGGTTGACGGGTTGGCTGACATGTCGCTGCAGTTGCCGAAATCGCGCCGGGAAATCGACGATATCCAACGCGTACGCAAGCGGCATGCCGTCGAGCAGGCGCGCCGCGCCGCATTCTACAAAGGGAAGCTCGATCACATCGACCCGGACAAGCTCGACGACCCTGGCGAATGGCGCAAAATCCCGATCCTCGACAAGGATATGCTGCGCGCCCTGTCCGATCGAGATTTCTACGACGGCTTCTGTCTCAAGGCGCCTGAGGGCATTGCCGAATATTGGCGCTCCGGCGGTTCCACCGGCGCGCCACTCTTCTACCCGCGCAGTTTCACCGACGTCGAATATGCGCTGGTGAGCTTCGCGCGCACCTATGCCTGCGCGGGCTGCCGGCCGGGCGGCACGGCGCATGTCTCGTTTCCGCTCGGCATCCATCCGGTCGGCCATCTGATGGCGCGCTCGGCGGGACGTGCCGGGATCGCCGCGAACTGGGCCGGCGCCGGAACGACAACGCCGTCGCTGATGCAATTGGAGCTCATCCAGCGGCTCAAGCCCAGCATCTGGATGGGCATGAGCAGCTACGGGCTGCACCTCGCCAATCTGGCCGAGGCGCAGGGGATCGATCTCGCCGCCAGCTCGGTCACCACGATCATGTGTTCGGCGGAGCCGTTGTCGGATGCCAAGCGCGAGAAACTGTCGCGCCAATGGGGCGCGCGCGTGCGCGATACTTTCGGCATGACCGAAGCCGGCCTGATGGGCGCCGAGGACGAGGCGGCGCGCGGCTTCCGTGTCTGGACCGACATGTATCTGATCGAGGTGCTCGATCCGGAGACGCTCGACCCCGTGGCCGAAGGCGAGACCGGCACGCTGGTGGTCACGCCGCTGTGGACCAACAATGTCACGCCCTTTCTGCGCTGGAGCTCCGGCGACCTGGTCACCTGGCACGAACGCGCCGACGGCACGGGACCGTTTGCGGTGTTTCCAGTGCTGCGGCACGCGCACAGAACCACGGGCTTCTTCAAGATACGCGGCATCAATCTCAATCACGCCGAGTTCGAGGATTTCGTGTTCCAGAACGTCCACATCAATGACTTCAAGGCGGAAGCCGTGACGGCACACGATCTCGAAGACTTGCAGTTGTCCATCGAGGTGCGGCACGATGCGGACAGCGACAACGTCGCCGCCGCATTTCTAACGTCGGTGAGAGACAAGTTCGGGCTGACGCCGAAAGTCACCGTCCTGGATCGGGGGACGCTCGCCAAGGAGTTCGAGAGCAGCGTCAAGACGCCGCGTTTCGTCGACCGCCGCACCTGACGGACCGCCCCCGCGTGCAAGGAAAAACTGAAAAGGCGACATGAGTCCGGTCAGACGCGCATTGTATCTCATGCCCGAGGCGCTGAAGCGCCTGTTCCCATCGGTGTCGGGCAATACGGTCAACGGCCTTGGCGAAGAACGGCGCCGGCGGCCGAGCCCGATATTCTGGCATCTCAATCCGGACATGCCATTCGCCAAGCTGCAACAGGCGCTGTTCGACCGCATGGACTCCGAACCGAGCATCCGGGCGGAACTTCGCGAGGGCGATCGCGGCCCGAGGAAGCCCGAGCCGGTCGCACCCGCCGCCGTCGAGAAGAGCGCGGAGACGTGGTCGGCGGAGGTCAAGGAATTCGCGCGGGCGCACGAAGCCGATCTCATCGGCATCGTCCCGCTCGATCCGCTCTGGGTTTTCGAGGGCTATGAGGCGGCGGAGCCGTGGCTGATCGTGCTGGGCGTCGCCATGGAATACGACCGGCTGTCGACCGCACCGAACGTCGTCGCTGGCGTCGAGGTCATCGAAACCTATAACCGCGGCACGCGTGCCGCCCGCAACCTCGCCAACTGGATTCACCGCCAGGGCTATCGCGCCGATGCCCATGGCGGCCCCTTGGCGGGGCCGGTCAATCTCAGCCCGGCCGCGCTCACCGCGGGCTTCGGCGAACTCGGCAAGCACGGCTCGATCATCAATCGCGAGCTCGGCTCGTCTTTCCGGCTGGCTGCGGTGCGCACCGACATGCCGCTTATCGCCGACAAGCCCGATGTCTTCGGCGCCGACGATTTCTGCGCGAGCTGCCAGCTCTGCTCCAGCGCCTGTCCGCCGCAGGCCATCTTCGATCAGAAGCAGACGGTGCGCGGCGATCAGAAGTGGTATGACGATTTCGACAAGTGCATCGGCTATTTCCAC
>JARRNI010000709.1:0-2648 GCA_037385125.1 Pseudolabrys sp. | reverse complement strand
CATGCCATTAGCGTTTTGAATACGCTCGATTGAATAGTCGAGTTGGTGGCAACGGCGCCACGCCAATCCAAGGCAATAACGCCTCTCGCACGATGGCCGGTCGTGGAGGCGTTTTTTTGTTTTCGTCCCCAAGACCGATCAGCATGAGGCGAGCCATCCTGCGGGCGAGATCTGCAGGTGCAATGGGGTTTGCTGGCTGCGTGTGAACGGCACGAGCAGGCAGGCAATCGGAAAAAAGGGGCAAATTATGACGACGACGCCGCATCATACGCAGATAGAAGAGATAGAGGAAGAAGTCGATCACGTACTAGGCTCCGAATACGAGCACAAACCCGTTCCCATGAGCGCGCGGCGAAGCATGTTCTCGGTGACCATGGTGTGGATCGGCTTCCCCATGATCATCACAGGCGCGATGACGGGATCAATTCTGGTGGCTGGCATGGGCTTCAAGCGCGCGCTTATTGCCATGATCATCGGCAATTTGATGATGTTCGCTTACGTCGGCTCGCTCGGCGTTCTCGGCACACGCCGGGGCATGAACTACGCGCTGCTCGCCAGCATCGTGTTCGGCCGCAAGGGCTACGTCTTTTCCTCCGGCCTTTTGGCGACGCTGCTGCTCGGATGGTACGCCGTGCAGACCGGCATTACCGGCAATCTGGTCAGCACGACCTACCACGTCAATTACGTGCTGATGACGGCGATCGCCGGCATTCTCTACATCGGGATCACCTTCATCGGCGTCCGCGGCTTGCACTGGATCGGATTGATCTCGGTGCCGCTCTTCGTGATCCTTGGTGCGTGGGTCGCTTTCGATGCCGCGGCGGGATCGGGCTGGAGCGCGGTCGTCAACTATCCCGGCAACAACGGCGCTGCCACCATGTCGATGGGTGTGGGGCTTACGGTGGTATTGACGCTATTCGTCGATGCCGGAACCGTGACCGCGGACTTCAATCGTTGGGCAAAGGACACAACGAGCTCGTTGGTATCGACCTTCAGCGCGTTTCCTTTCGCCAATCTGCTCGCCATGTTGGCGGGCGGCGTGATGACCGCCGCGCTGGCGAAGCCGAACGCGAACCCGTTCGGCGCCGACAATATGTTCGGCTACATGAACAGCATGCAGATGATCTGGCTGAGCGCCCTGGCGTTCTTGTTCCTTTACTGCAACCTCGGCTCGGTCTGCTCGCACTGTCTCTATAACGCGGCGACCGGCTGGTCTCGCATCTTCGGCAGTCACATGCGGCTGCTGGCGATCATTCTGGGCGCCATCGGCATCATCATCGCCGCCGGGAACGTCTGGGCCTATTTCATCGAGTGGCTGTCGCTGCTCGGCATCCTTGTGCCGCCGATCGGCGCAATCATCCTGGTCGATCAGTATGCCCTGCGGCCGAATTCGGAGATCGACAAGGATTGGCGGGCGTCGGCCTTTGTCGCCTGGGCTGCCGGTTCGGTCGTAGCTTTCTTCGTCAATAGCTACGCCCCGGACTGGTCAACCGCAATCTCCGCCTTCGTGGTGGCCGGCGTCGTTTACTGGGGCCTGGGCGCTTTCATGCCCAAGCAAGCCTTCGCCTGAATTCATGATGCGAGGACGTGCCGCTTCGCGGCGCGTCCTCGCCCGGCTCAACCAGCAAGACGATGGACCGTAGGACCATGACAATAGACTACGAAATATACGACTTGGGCGACGTTCAGCTTCAGCGCGGCGCGACGCTGCGGGACTGCAAACTTGCCTACAAGACGTTTGGCAAGCTCAACGCCGACAAAAGCAATGCCATCGTCTATCCGACCTGGTACTCGGGCCAGCACTACGACAATGAGTGGCTGGTCGGGAAAGGCATGGCGCTCGACCCCGACAAGTATTTCATCATCATCCCCAACATGTTCGGCAACGGCTTGTCGACCTCGCCGAGCAACGCGCCGCCGCCGTACAACGGCCCGCGCTTTCCGCAAGTGACCATGAACGATAATGTGCGGGCCCAGCACCGTCTGGTCACCGAAAAGTTCGGTATCAAGAAAATCAAACTCGTCCTCGGCTGGTCGATGGGTGCGGGCCAGACTTTCGAATGGGGGTCTCTCTATCCCGACATGATGGAGTTCCTGGTGCCGTTCTGCGGCTCGGCCAAGTGCTCCCGCCACAATTTCGTGTTTCTCGAGGGCGTCAAGGCGGCGCTTACCGCCGACGCGGCCTTCAATGAGGGCTGGTACAAGGAACAGCCCAACAAGGGCTTGCGGGCCGCGGCGCGCGTCTATGCTGGCTGGGGCTTTTCCCAGGCCTTCTACCGCGAACAACTCGACATCAAGGCCCTCGGCTTCTCCTCGCTTGAGGATTTTCTCATCGCCTTCTGGGAAGGCTTCTTCATGCCGAAGGATGCCAACAACCTGCTGACAATGCTGTGGACGTGGCAGAACAGCGACATCAGCGCCAACGAAATCTACAACGGGGATTTCAAAAAGGCGCTGAGCGCCATCAAGGCAAAGACCTATGTGATGCCCGGCAAGACCGATCTCTACTTCCCGCCGGAGGACAGCGAGAACGAAGTGGCCAACATGCCTAACGCTGAGCTCATACCCATACCGTCGATATGGGGACACTTCGCCGGCGGTCCGGGCACCAATCCGGAGGACGTGAAATTCCTGGACCAGAAGCTGAA
>JARRNI010000708.1:0-2653 GCA_037385125.1 Pseudolabrys sp. | reverse complement strand
TCTGCGATTTTCAAAAATTCAATCGCCTGCTCGGCAATCGCCTCTCCATGAAACTGGTGTTCAGTACCGGGTAGATTAGGCCCGGCACCATTCGCAATGAAATTTCGCATATGATCTCGAAGCCATTCGGTATCAATCTCTTCGCACATGGAGGTCTCCGTTGGAATAACTCGCTCGCGGATTATGTGAGCGAATATTGTTTGGAAATATGGTTAAAAAATCGTTGCTTCTGTCCGCCATCAGCACCTGTGAGACAACCTCTGGGGCCGCGTTACGATCAGCGGCCGGAAGGTCCGGTGGTGCGGCGCGGCAATCAGGATGACAATGGAGCGTCAATCAGGATGAGAGGCTTTTCGCCGGGGGGTGTGACGAAGGGAGGGCGTAGCCCGACCGGAGTTACACCCTCCGGCGACGGCGCGATCCCGAGCGGGGACCGCGCCGTCTGGTGATCGCGGCCGGTCGGGTTCTTCTCGCCAAAGAGGAATCGCCACTTTGCCCGGCCGTCACGTCACCGATCACCAGATGAGGCTCTACATGAACTTTCGTCAAACCAATTCGCCACCGGTGGCGGCGGCCAAGGCGTCAAGGCCTCCACGGCCTATCGGATCGAGCGCGATCCCCGCCTGCCATCGCAGAAAAGAATGGCCCAGGGACGCCGCCGGCCCGATCCCTTGGCCGGCGTTTTCGAGGCCGAGATCATGCCGATGCTGAAGGCAGCCCCCGGCGTGCGGCCGGTGGCCATCTTCGAAGAGATGCTCCGTCGTCATCCCGCGCTCGGCGCCGGCATCCGCCGCACGCTGTCGCGCCGGATCCGGGCCTGGCGGGCCATCCACGATTAGGAACAGAAGATTATCTTCCGGCAGGCGCACGAGCCTGGGCGGCTCGGATTGTCCGACTTCACGGACATGGGCGAACTGGCAATCTCGATTGCAGGCGTCCGCCTCGATCACCGACTCTACCACTTCCGGCTGGCCTGGTCCGGCTTCGAGCACGCCCACGTCGTGCTCGGCGGCGAGAGCTTTGTCGCCCTGGCCGAAGGCCTGCGGAACGCGCTGTGGTTGCTCGGCGGCATGCCGCGGGAGCACCGCACCGACAGCCTGTCGGCCGCCTTCTGCAACCCGGACCCGGACGCCCAGGACGACCTCGCCCGCCGCTACGAGCAATTGTGCGCCCATTACCGGATGGCGCCGACCCGCAACAATCGCGGTGTTGCCCACGAGAACGGCGCGATCGAAGGCCCGCACGGCCACCTCAAGCGCGCCATCGCAGATGCGCTGCTCCTTGCGCGGCAGCGCCGACTTCGACGATCTTGCCGCCTATCGCCGCGTCATCGATGAGATCGTCGGCCGCCGCAATGCCCGCAATGCCAAGCGCATCGACAGCGAGCGGACGGCGCTGCAGAGCCTACCTCACCGCCGCACCTCCGACTACGAGGAGGTGATTGTTCGCGTAACCTCGTCCGGCGGCTTCACCAAGCGCAAGGTCTTCTACACGGCTCCCTCCAGGCTGATTGGGCACCGGCTGCGCGTGCGCCTGTTCGACGATCGTCTCGATGTCTTCATCGGTGGCACGCACCTGATGACGCTGCCGCGCGGTCGGGCGCATGCCAACGGCAAGCACGACCAAGTGGTCGATTATCGCCATGTCATCCATTCCCTGCGCCGCAAGCCGATGGCTCTGCTCAACCTGGTCTACCGCGACCGGCTGTTCCCCAGAGACGCCTATCGCCGGACCTTCGCACGGCTGCGGGAGCGCTTGCCCGACAGACAATCCCGCCGCCTGATGGTCGACTTGCTCGCTTTGGCGCACGAGCGCGCTTGCGAGGCCGAGCTTGCCGAGCTGCTGGCCGCCGATCTGGATGCCGACCGGCTGCCCGACATCGCAAGCTTGCGTGCTCGGTTCGCGCCGGATCCCGCCCGCCTGCCGGAGGTCGTCGTCCGGCTCGCCCGCCCCGAGGCCTATGAATGCCTCGTCGGCACCGCCGAGATGGGAGGTGCCGCATGAACGCGCCTCAGCCCGTCGATGCCGACCGTCTCGGCATCCTGCTCAAAGAGCTGCGGTTGCCCGCCATCAAGGTTCTGTGGGCCCAGTTCGCCGAACAGGCGGACAAGGAAGGCTGGCCCGCTGCCCGCTTCCTTACCGTCATCGCCGAGCATGAACTTACCGAACGCGGCCGGCGGCGCATCGAGCGCCACCTCGCCGAAGCCCGCCTGCCGGCCGGAAAGACCCTCGCCAACTTCGACTTCGAAGCCGTGCCGATGGTCTCCAAGGCGCAGCTGACCGCTCTCACGGCCGGCGATGGCTGGCTGGGCAAGGGCGCCAACCTGCTCCTGTTGCGCAGGCGGCCAAGTTCAGCCGCGCGGGGGCACAAAAGGGACACAGGAGGCCGCCTATGAGACGCACCAAGCAACGAAATAGGCAGTATCGGGGGGTTGACTATGGCGGCGGTGAGCAGCGCGCGGTTTTGTGAACCGAAGGCCGGGGGTTCAAATCCCTCACCCGGCACCAATTTTCGACTGTCCGGCCCGTGTCCGGACAGAGCGTACCTAAGACATGGGTGACAATCTCGTGCCGAACGGATTGTCGATGGTCTGCAAGGTTCTCTGCTCCAGGTCGATATATCCCAGATCGTAGTGCATGAAGCTGACGAGCC
>JARRNI010000707.1:0-2663 GCA_037385125.1 Pseudolabrys sp. | reverse complement strand
TCGTCGTCGCCGGATAAAGCGCTACCGCGCAGGAAACCAGCGACAGCTTGAGATAGCCCTTCCAATTCGGCCGCGGTGCCATGAACGCAACTCCTGAAACGCACTTGAGAGGCAACGATCGGCGAATTGAACCGGTTCCGCCGCCGCGCGGCTTTGATCTGCGACAAGCGTCAGGAAAGTCACGTTATGTCAATGGCTTACAAGGAGTTCTCGATGCGGGGGCGGTTGATTGTGAGGCTCGATTTTCGCGGTTTCATAAGCAATGGTCGCAACGTCTTGCTCCGGGCAAAGCGGGGCGCGAACATGTCGGCCGCAATCGCTTGAGGAGCGCCGTCATGTCGCGCTTGATTTGTGGCTTTGCCCTCGCCGCCGCGTTGCTGCTGGCCGGCGCTGCCGCGGCGCAGAAAACCAATCCTATGAAGGCGACCGCGCCGATGAAAATGACGCCGCCCGGCGAGGGCGACGCCATGCGCGAATGCGACAGAATGGCGATGCAGCAGCATATCAAGATGGAAGACCACGCCCGCTTCGTGCAGGACTGCATCGCCCGCAAGATGGCCGAGAAGAAGAAATAGCGCGTCGCGTGGTTACGTAGGCCGTGCGGGGTTACCGTTGTTGGCGCAGGTTTCCGGGCGTTGCGCGTCCCGCATTGATCTGTTGCGCGTCCCGCATTGATCTAATGCAAAGCCGTGGGCTCGCGCATCGGCTACGCAGTCCCTAATTCCCGAGACGGATTGAGACTGCGGAGTTCTTCATGATGTGGATCACCCACGAGGACGCGATCGAGATGTATGCCCGCTTCTGCCGGGCGCATTACGGCGCGGCGGCCGGTGAGACGGTACGCGCCAGGGCCAAGGATCTCGAGAGGATAGGCGACCTTGAAGGCCGCCGCGTCTGGAACGAGGTGGCCGAGGAAATCGACAAGCAGCAGCAGGCGGGGCAACAGCAGCCGGCGGCCGTGCACTGACACGCGCGGACCGGCCGGCGCGAGCGCGGGGCGGCTTGCCGCCCCGCGCCCTACCTTTTGTCTGTCTCCGCGCGCTGGCCGCGTTACTGGCTGTTGTTCGGCGCGGTAGTCGGAGGCGTCGTGGAAGGCGGGTTGTTCGCCGGCGGCGCATGATTGGCCGGCGGCGCGCTATTGGCTGGCGCCTTCGCAGTTCCCGCCGTGTTGCCGGCCGGTGCCTTGGCCGCCGGCGCCGTCGCAGGCGTTCCGGCAGGCGCGGCGCCGGTGGTGACCGCCGGCCTGACCGGCGCGGTCGCCGTGCGCGGCCCGGCGCCCCACCAGGCCCCCCACCACCAGATGCCGATGCCGATGGCGATCAGGACGATGAGCCCGATCAGCCATGCCCCCGGCCCGCCGCCGCCAGGCTGCCGCCGGTTGTTCGGATCGTAGGTCGTCATGTCGGCCTCATTGGATTGAGTTCGCGTAAAGCGGAACCGTCCCGCTTTAAGGCAACGTCCGGCGAGAGCGCCCGGTTCCTTGCCGGGCGCTGATCGGCCACGGATCGATCGGAATCGGCGCTTCAGCGCAGGCGGACGTCGCTGTCGCTGTCGGCGCGCGCGGTGTGCTCAAGGCGCAGCGGCGAAGCGCGTTCGGCCCGTTTCGGCTGCCGCGCCTGGCGGGCGCGCGCGGTCGCCGCGCGCTTCTTCTTCTCGCGCAGGTCGTTCTTGGCCTCTCGTTTGAGCACGGCCTGTTCGTGCACCGTCTCGGCGAAGGTGTGAAACATGGGCGGCGGCTGCGGCACGCCGGCTGTCTGCCAGAACAGCCACCCCAGCAGCAGTGGTGTGGTGACGGCGAAATAGATCAGGTACTTCATGCTGGTAAAACCCCGAATGCGCGATACGGGTTCCGTTCGCACATGCGGCGTCATCGCGCCGGCAATGAGGCGCCACGCAAGATCTGCTTAAGGCAAAGACGAAAGGCCAGCGTTGGGCCGGTGGGCATGACTAGTTATTAGGCGCGCCGTCGCCTTTCGTCTCTATGAACGGAAACGAAAACAGTTCGTTGCCGCTTTCGTCATGCACGGCCATCGACCAGCGCGACCAGTCCTGATCGAGCATCCCGCTGCTTCCGGACATCAGCTCGCGCGCGACGCCGGTCGCATGGGCGCGCGCGGCGGCTTCATCAGGGAGATCGGTGCCGTCTACGTCCTTGATAAGGTCCGTGTTGCGCAAATGAAAATAATACATCGGCATCGAGTTGCGTCCTCTCAGCCGAGTTGAAAAAGCCCCCCATCGAAATTGGCTAATTGGCGGGGGGCGGTGGGTGCCCGTCAGTTCAACTTTGTCTCCGTTTATATTTTTATACCAATCGCGTTCGAGAGTCGGTCGTAATGAATGACCCCGTAACACTCGCAGGCATCCCTTTCGAGGCCCATACGGTCGAGAATGGTGATCTGTCCGCGGCTGTACTTAATAAGGCCTTTGCGCTGCAGCGCCTGCGCCAGCAGTGTCACCGTAGTTCGCCGCACGCTCAGCATCTGCGCCAAGAACTCCTGTGTGAGCGGCAGCCGTTCGCTGCCGCTGCGGTCGGCGCTCTGCAAGAGCCAGCGGGCGAGCCGCGAGGTGGCGTCGTGCGTGGCATTGCAGGCGGCGAGCTGGTGCGCTTCGGCCAGCGCCACTTCGGTATAGGACCCGATCATGTCGCGCAGCGCCGGTTGATC
>JARRNI010000706.1:0-3128 GCA_037385125.1 Pseudolabrys sp. | reverse complement strand
GCGCCGGCGATGCGTGCCTGCGCGTCGGCCTGCACGATGCGGGCGACCGCCGCGGCGATGTCGAGATTGGCGCTGCGCGCCTGCTCGACGATGGCGGTCAGCTCGCGCGAATGGAATTGCCGCCACCAGTCGAGCTTGGGCAGCGCGCGCTGGGCCGCCACCGGGCTCTTGGGGCCCTGCTGGTAGGAGGCCGGAATCACGAGGTTCGGTTCCGGCAGGTCCTGCTTCAGCAGGCAGCCCCCGAGGGGCAATATGAGCGAAGCGGTCTGCAGCATGGTCACCAAGGGGCGCGCGGTTCTCCGCTTTGCGCGCAGGGTCTTTGAACTGTGACGCATACCGACAACTTTCAATCACTAAGGGACGCGGAGAGCAGGTTAATTTCCGGTCAGCTTGTCTTTCTACCTTAATGTCGGTTGCGTTTGGAATGCTTGGGCCGGCGCCAGTCGGCCAGCGCATGGCGGCCGGCCGGCGACATTTTCGACGCCGCGTCCACGAACACATCTTCCACGGTCTGGTCGAAGCTCTGGCGCGCCGCCCGCGATTTCGCCATGGCCGCGCGCATCTCGGCCGGGTCGAACGGATCGTGCCGGAGGGTGTCGCGGATATCGCGGCGGGCGGCATGGAATTCGTCCTGCGCCTTGGCGATGACCGCGTGGTTGGCCTGCATGGCCCCGCGCAGGATCTTGCCGTCGGCCGGCGGCAGCGCGTCGGCCAGCCAGCCGACCCGCACGAAAACGTTGCGGTCCCAGTGGTGCGGCGGCGGCCCGCGCAGGGCCATGGCCACGGCGACACCGACGAAGAACTGGTTCAGCGCAAGCGAGCCGAACAGCAGCCAGCGCGGCCCGCTGCGCCTTGGCGCGGGAGCGGCGTCGCCCGCGCTCACGGCTGCGCCCCGCTCAGCACCTCGGGACCGAACACGACCGAGGAGAGGTCGTTCTGGCTGGCGCCCACGCTATAGGCCGCATAGAAGGGGTCGAGATTGTCGAGGCCGGACAGGCCGATGGCGAAGCCGAGCACGAGACAGCCGGCAAGCGCGGCCATGCGCGGCCAGGCCGGCGTGAACTGCGTGTCGAGCAGCAGCGCCGCCAGCCGGCGCCAGACGGGAATGTGCTGGGGCGGCAGCGGGCCGTTCAGCCGCGCCATCACGCGGGCGGCCGCGGCCTCGTCGTCCGCCGGCGCCTGGCCGCGGCGCTTGAGCGCGCTTGCGAGAAATTGGTCGAATTCGTCGTTGTTCATCTCACGGTTCCTGTCGAACTTCGCCGATCATTGCCGATCGGTCGGCTCCGGTCATTCGTTTTCGATCACCGCCGCCAGCGCGCGGCGCAGATTCTGCTTGCCGCGCACCAACAGGGTCTCCACCGCCGAGACGGTGGTATCGAGAGTTTCCGCCACCTGGGCATTGCTCATGCCCTCGGAGTAGCTGAGCACGATCGCGGCGCGCTGGCGCGCCGGCAATTGCTCGATGGCCTCGGCCAGGAGCCGCTCGCGCTCGGCCGTCTCGGCGGCCTCGCCGGCGAGCGGGGCGGGATCGGCGATTTCGCCGGCAGCCTCAAGCGCGACCCAGGGCGCCTTGCGCTTGCGGTCGAGGCAGAGATTGACCACGACCCGGCTGAGCCAGGTGCGGAACAGCGCCAGCGGCTGCCAGCGCGGGGCATGGGTCCACACCCGCAGCATGGCCTCCTGCACCACGTCCTCGGCCTCGGCGCCGTTGCCCAGGAAGCGGCGGGCGAGCCCGAGCATGACCGGCACGTGGCGCCGGGCAAGCTCGCGGAAGGCCCGCTGGTCGCCCTTGGCGACAAGGGCCATGAGCGCTTCGTCGTTCTCATCCATCGACTGGCGTTCGCCATGGGAAAGGCCGATCCATTGGTAGCCCCGAACTTGTCCAATAAACGGGCAAGACTGGCGAATCCTGTGCCCGGAAAGAAGAGGGCGGGGTATTCCGGAACCGGCCGGCTGGAACAAGGGGTTGGCCTCCCCTACCTTCCCCTGCAAGGGGGGTCGGCCGCCTGAGCTGAGCGAAGGCGGTCGGGTGGGGGTCATAGCCCGAACAAACCGCCAAGAACCGCAAAGGACCCCCAGCCTGACCCTCCCCCCTTTCAGGGAGAGAAAATGGAGAGTCAGGGCCTACCCCCGTCCCGGGCCCACCTCGGTGAGCGCGAAGCCGGCGATGCGCTTGTAGTTCTCCGATAGGGCGCGCAGCTCGTCCTGGCTGATGTACTTGTCGAGGTCGTCGAACGGCTTGTCGCCCACCAGTTCCTCCACCTTGATATTGATGAAGTCGGGCGGGTGCTCGCGGTTGGTGCGCACCACGCGGGCGGCGGGCGCGAGCCGCGCCTCCTCATAGGCTTGAAGCGCGTCGCGTGGGCTCGCGCTCGAGCGCAGGAAGTCGGCCAGCGTGCGTGCGTCGATCGCGGCCTGCGCCGCGCCGTTGGAGCCGCGTGGATACATCGGATGGGCGGCGTCGCCGGCCAGCGTATCTGGTCGGCGTCCTTGATCATCTGCGCCACGTCGAGCCAGTCGAATTTCCAGTCCTCGTAGAGCGAAAAGAAGTCGGCCAGGTTGCCCGGCTTGTTCCAGTCGTTCGGCTCAAACGTATCGCGCTTGATCTCGGCCATCCAGTTGATGAGCTGAGTGCCCTCGCCGTCGACGTCGTCGACGATCGGATAGATCACCAGCTTGCCGGTGAGGATCGAGCCGACGCGCATATAGGTGCGCCCGTCCAGGATCGGCTTGCGCCGCGTGACGCCGCGCCAGGTGTTGATGCCGGCGAAGACGACTTTGTCGTCCGGATAGAAGTGCTTGCGAATGGCCGAGTTGATGCCCTCGCAGTCGATCACCACGTCGGCGCGGACGCTCTCGCGGTCCTTAAAGTGCACGGTGGCCGCGCGCGCGTCCTGTTCGACGCCCAGTGCTTCGTGGTCGGTCAGGATGGCGCCGTCGCCCAGCCGCTCGCGCGCCGTCTCATAGAGGATCATATGCAGCTTGCCGCGGTGGATGCCGATCTCCGAGTACTGATAGCCGGCGAACTTGCCGCGCGGCTCCTTGTAGATGAGCTGGCCGAAGCGGTTGTAGAAGCGGCTCTCGCGGTTCTCGATGCCGGCGGCGATCAAGCGATCGCTCAATCCGAG
>JARRNI010000705.1:0-2670 GCA_037385125.1 Pseudolabrys sp. | reverse complement strand
ACTGTCGCCAACCTTTGGGTTGCGATCGGCCAAGTGCTCGAGCGCTTCACACCTCAGGAATGCCAGAACTACCTCGCAAACGCCGGCTATGTTCCATCCAATCGGAATCCGCTCTAGCCGTGGCCGCATGCGCCGCCGCTGCTTCGGCGCAGCGGTTTCATTCAATCAAACTCTGTTGGGAGCGCGATTTCGATCGAGTAATCGGCGAGGCAAGCCGCTACTCGGCCGCTTTGTCGTTCCAAATCTTCAAAAGATTTCGGAAAAATGGAGACGCCGATGGGCGGTCTAGGATCGGGGCGACCGAGCGGCTGGGGCGTGACAAGGTGGAAGCGTCCCGCTCGATCGACGTGAATGAGCTGCAACGAGCCGGCTGTCTACGCGCAGGCTGGGAAGGCAATTGGACATGGAAGCGGGCGGGGAGCAGATTGCCGCCATTGGCATCCGTGCCGACCAGCATCGCCTACAACTCGACTACCGTTTCCGCCACGACGACGGGGAAGATTGGCAACATGTCGTCCAGACATTGCATCTCGTCCGTGTCCCATGCCGCTACGGCGGAGAGCGGCCTTATTTCCTCTGCCCGGGTAAATTGGGCGGGAACGCCTGCGGCCGGCGCGTAACCAAGCTGTACAACGGTGGCCGGTATTTCCTGTGCCGGCATTGCTATCACCTGACCTACGCGAGCCAGTGCGAGGACTATTTGATGCGTCTGCGGCGTAAGGCACGCAAAGCCGTAGAGCGAGTGGATGCTAGCGCCTCGACCTGGCTCGATCTTGAGAGGCCCAAGGGCATGTGGCGGCGTACCTACGATCGCCTGCGTCGGCGGGCCTTCGATTTGGAGATGCAGACCGAGGACAAATTTGAAGGCAGGTGCGCCCAGTTGCAGGAACAGCTTGAAGAGAAAGATGGAAAAAAGAATCCCGCCGGTGACGCGTGATTACAACTGGGGAATCAACCGCGTAACCAGGTCAATTAGGAGAAGGGACAATGGCAAGCGATTCAGATGTGCCTCGGCCCAAGAGTTCTAGGACCGCCAAGCGCATGCGCCGTTATCGGCTGCGCAAACGCAATGGGCTGCGGTGCCTCACGATCGAGCTTCCTGAAAAGCATATCGTCGCGTTTATCCGGTGGGGGCTGCTGAAGCAACACGCCCGCAATGATCCGGATGCTGTGAAACAGGCTCTCTACGTGCACCTCGCGCGCACCCTGGAATAGTGCCATGTGACGCATAACGGTCGTTTCGATGGAGAGTTTTCTGACACCGTAAAAGGCGTTCTCTGGTTACGATTTGGCTGCAAACTCTATGCAGGCCAAGCCGCACGAACTTGTCGCGTCCGAAGCCACTTGGCTCCGAACTGCCAGGGCCGTGGCTCGAGCAGAAGCCAAAGGAAGATCCGCCCCTCGGCCGCTTGGAGGATCTTACAACATGACGTCCTCGGCGTCGCCGGCGGGTCCGCGCGCAACCGCCTTGGCTGCATAGCCCATGCGGTCGCATCGTCTGACACCCCGGCCATTGTGGCGTCCGTCCGCCTTGGGGGCGAAGCGGAAGTGGGTCGGCAGCCAAAGCCGGCAGGCCAGGTCGAAAATGACCCAACTCGGACATTAACTGCCCGCGAAAACGACACCGGCAGTTCTTTCAAGCCGCCGCTTCTTGAACAATACAACCAGGTTGTCCATGTCAGCCGCCCGATATGATAATTCACCTTCCTCACCAGAACCGCTAATTTCATATTGGACCAAGTAGCCAGGGCGCAGTGGCTGCCTCAAAATGCAGCGGACATTTCTCGCTATTTTTGTTAGATTGGTTCCACGGCCAGAGAAAGCGGATATCTAATGGCCAAAATCTCACAGAGGGGCGACAAAATGACCGAAACACACACTGGTACCTGCTTCTGCGGAGCGGTTGAGGTTGAAGTATTAGGCGCGCCCGAGGCCATGGGTTATTGCCATTGCGCGTCTTGTCGATCCTGGTCAGCAGGCCCTGTCAACGCTTTCACGCTCTGGAAACACGGGACAGTGAGGATCACGAAGGGTAAGGAATATGTCGGCCACTTCAAAAAGACCGAGCGCAGTGACCGGCAATTTTGTACCAAGTGCGGAGGACATTTAGTGGCTGACCACCCGCACTGGAAACTTACTGATGTCTATGCCGCCACTATCCCCACAGTAGCTTTCACTCCGGGGGTGCATGTGAATTATGCAGAGACGGTGCTTCCGATGAAGGACGGGCTGCCAAAGCTCAAGGACTTCCCTGCCGAGCTTGGTGGCTCGGGTGAGTTAGTGCCGGAGTAAACGCTGAGCCCCCAATATCGGGTGGGCATGATGTACGTTCGTTCCTGCGCATACAAAGCCTTTGACCTCGAATTGATGCCAGATTTCAAGGGTCCGCGAGCGCAGGAAGTCGCTAATAGCTGCCGTGCCACGACCGGGCCGCCGACGTCCGCTTGGCCCGTTGCTGCCGATCCGGCATATCCGCTGTCACGGTGAGTTTGGGAGGGCAAGCGAACGTCACACGGACGTCGCGGTTCGGCCGCCTTTGACCGAAGTCGTATGAGAACGCGATCGCGTGACGACTGATGGCAGTCGCTCATGCGCGTGCAGCGCCAGTGTGCGCCGACCGGCAAGGGTGGTCAGGCAGCGATGGCCCGCATCAGCGGCTTGGCGCCAAAG
>JARRNI010000704.1:0-2671 GCA_037385125.1 Pseudolabrys sp. | reverse complement strand
TGAAGCTCTCGTGCGCCCGCGCCCATTGCCCCGACCGGGCATAGGCCATGGCGCGCCAGACCGGCGCGTCGAGCTGATTGCCGACGCGCGGATTGCCGAGCGCCTTGAGGGCCGCGTGCGGACGGTCCATCATCACGTCGGTCACCGCGTCGAGCACCGTGCCGGTGACGTCGTTGGCGCCGTTCTCGTCGGACAAGGTCACGTCGAGCACGCCCTTGGCTTCCGCCATCATGTCCTGCGCGATGTAGAAGCGCGCGAGCTTGAGCCGCGCCTCGCGCCGCTTGCCGGGCGGCGCCATGGCCGCTTGGTAGATCAGCTCGGACTGGCGCGGATAGAACTTGGCGTGCCGGTTGAAGCCCCAGATCTGGCTGTCGAAGGGCACGGGCCGGAAGTTGCTGGTGAACTGCTCCTGACCGATGGCGGTGGGCGACAGCGCAAGGCCCTGCGGGCGGCCGATGGTGATCGAATCCGGCTTGAGCTTGACCGTCAGATCGTCGGCAACCGGCTGCAGCACCACCCCTTGCGCCGAGGGAATCGCGCGCAGCTCGACGAATTGCTGCGGCTTGAGGAAGCCGCGCGCCGGCGCCAGCGCCGTGATCACGAACAGCCGGTCGCCCAGCGCCGGATCGGTGACGCGGTGGACCTTGTGCGGGTGCTCGAAGGGAATGGCGATGCTCGCCCGGTTCCGGCCCACCACGCTGCGCGCGATGGTGAGCTGGCGTGTCGGCGCCGTGACGCTGTCGCCGATGTCCACGATCCAGGCCGGGCCGTCGTCGACCGCGCTCACCAGCCGCGGCCGCGACAGTCGCAGGCGCACGATCGCCGCGCCGTCCTTGCCGCGCTCGAAATGCACGCCGCGGATCATGCGGTCGACGCCGGTGCGCAGCTTGGCGAGATCGATCTTGGCCTTGCTGTCGAACACCAGCCACAGCGTATCGGCGCGGCGGAAAATGGCGGCCGGCGTCGGCACGGCGAAGGGGAACTCGAGGCGCATGGCGTCGCCCGCCTTATGCCATTCGGCGGTGACAGTGGCGGCCGGATCGGGCGCCGGCGCATGTGATGAGGCGGCGGCTTTCGGGGCGGGCTTCGACGCGACCTCGGCCTTGGGGTTGGATGCTGACTTGGATGCTGACTTGGATGCTGGCTTGGATGCTGGCTTGGGCGTCGGCTTGGGCGCCGGCTTGGCCGCCGCCGCCTTGTGTTCGGTCGCAGGCTTGGTCGCCGCTTCGGCAGCGGCCGGCGGTTTCTGCATTGCCGTTTTCGCCGGAGCCGGAGTCATTTTGTTGTCGGCCGGCTGTTGCGGAGCGGCGGCCGGCTTGGCCATCGCGGGCTTGGTCATCGCTTGTTTGGGCATTGCGGGCTTGGCTTTGGCGGGCTTGGCTTTGGCGGGCTTGGCTTTGGCGGGCTTGGCCATCGCCGCCTCGGGCGCGGCCGGTTTGGCGGCGGCCGCCTGCGCCGGCGCGGCAGCGGGCGTCATCGGCGTGCCGGCACTGTTTGCTGCCCCCGCCATTTTTTTGGCCGCTTTTTTCGCCGCCTTCTCGGCCATCTTCTTGGACGGCGCAGACTCGCCGGCGCCTTCCGCCGGCACGGTCCGCGGCGGCGCGATGCCCGGCAACGCGGCGCCCTCGCGCGCGGGTGCCGCATCGTCCTTGCCGATCTCGACCGCGATGCTCGAATCCTCGCGGAAGGTGTGCACCCGGGGGGCGCCCTTGAGGACGAAAGCGACCGCGGTCGTATCGCCGTCATTTGTCGCCTTGATCGACTGCACTGTCGACGGCATGGTCGCGATGGCGTCGCCCAGGTCCCATCGGATCTTCTGGTCGAAGTCGAGCACCAGCCCGCCCGCTTTCTTGTTCGGCACCACGTTGACCCCGTCGGGCACGTCGAACACGTAGCGGGTGAAGGTGGGCTGGCTGGCGACGCGCACGCGGATGCGGCGGGGCTTGCGGTCCTTGGCGGCGATCTGCCGCTTGCGCACCAGCCGCTCGGCCTCCTGCGCGCGGCGGGCCAGATTTTCGATCACCTCCTGCGGCAGCCCGGGCAGCACGCCGCTCCAGTTCTCGGGCAACAGATCGACGAACAGCTTCTCGGCGGCAGGGATGGCGTGCACCTTGAGCGGACGCATCAGCGCAATGCGGATCGCGCCACCGTCCGGGTCGATGCGCGCCGCACTGATGTAGTCGGGCGCGCTCACGCTGAGGCGGTCGACTGCGACATCGACCGGCCGCTTGAAACGCATGATCATGATGGGGAAGCGCACCTCGATGCGCGCCGGCACTTCCTGCTTGAAGTGGAACACCAGCCGCGCATAGCCGCCGTCGGTAATCACCTCGACGCGGCCCTTGACCGGCGCCTCGGCGCGCGCGCCGGCGGCGAAGCCGGTTACGAGCACCGGCAGCAACAGCGCCGCCAGCACCGCGACGGCCGCGCGCCCATGGCGCTTGCGCATCGTTTTCCGACCGAGTGGCAAAGCCATCATGAAGCCGTTCCAGCCGGCGAGACTGCCGGTCGCGGCAGCCTAGAGGGTGCCGTTTAAGGCGGCGTTAACCGTGCCATTCCGGCCTGCCTCTAAAGACCGTTCGGCTTACCTTCGAGCTTGGGCAGCTCCAGGGGGCTCTGTTTCTGCGGCGGCTGGCCGCTGGCGCGGGAGGCGAGCTCGACCGTCAGTTGC
>JARRNI010000703.1:0-2679 GCA_037385125.1 Pseudolabrys sp. | reverse complement strand
CGGCTGGAGCGCATAGTTAGAAGCTTCCCTGCCCCGACAGCAGATCATTGGGTTGAATACCCACTGTCGCTGGAGGAGCGCCCTTGGTACCAAACGACGTACTCATGGAGCCACTGCGTTTCTTTGGCATACGCTCCGACACTTACCTCATTCGCCGTTCTCAGCCCCTTCAGGCCAGGTACATACGACAACGCCCTAAGAACACCGCGGACCAGTAACGGCAGATTCGGGTCGCCCCGATCCATCAAGGCCTTCTCCGCATATCTATAGGCATCCTCATACCGCTTCGCCTCCGCCGCGCATTTCGCAGCAAGGGACTGCGCCTCAAACGACCCCGGCAACGCTGCAGCACACCTCTCCGCATGTACTAGAGCCTGTTCCGGCTCCTGCACTGCCTCATAGGCTTGCGCTAGCGTGAAATGGCTCCGGATATCGTCCGGATTATCCGCGAGGCGGTCTTGCGCAAGCGCAATCGCTTCCTTGTACTTCCCGTCTCGTATGGCGATGAGCTGTCTATTCATTAGCTTCTAACGAGCCTGTAGAAAAAGGCGGTGCGGACACGGCATCCCGTTTGTGACTGCAAATGCATGGATCATCGCGGCGTTTGCTTCTCAGACTGGCGGTTTCGGTGTTGTTGATCGGCTGTGGCTGGATAATGCCGCCTCGCGGCCCCATCGTCAGCCAAATCCCACCCCGTATCGGTGGATCTTCAGCAGATTGTGCACGATGCAGTACAGTTTCCACTGAGCATCGACCTTCTTTCTGCCTCTGAGCGTGAATCGGTCCAGACCGATGTTGCGCAGGTGCCCGAACACCGGCTCGACCGTGGCAATGCGCCGGTTGTAGACGGCCTTGCCCAGCACCGAGTCGATCTTGCGCTTCATCGCCTGGGTGAAGGTCTCGGGTTTGCGGGTCTGCCCGCTGAAGAACGCCACCTGGCGCACTTCGGTGCGCTCGGGGTACTTCAGGCAGCGGCGGCGCAGCGGACAGGGCCGGCAGGCCGACTTGGGCGCCTTGAACTTCACCGCCGCATAACCGTTGATGGTGACGTCACGTCCGCTGAGATACAGTGCCTTGCCGGCCGGGCACACGCATGTCTGTTCGACCGGATCGTAGCGAAAGTCCTGGTTGCGGAACCGCTCCGCCCGGCCGTGCCACTGGCGCTGCTCTTCCCGGTGGCGGGCTTTGTACTTGTCCACGTCCGCAAAACGCGCATCGCGGCTGCGCATACGGTTGTCGGCTACATAACCGTCGATGGCGTGGGTGGCGAGGTATTGGACGTTGCGTTCGGTGTGAAAGCCGCTGTCGGCGGTGATCTTGGTCCGCCCTAAGACGGTCTTATCGCCGATCGCCGCAAAGTGCTCCTCGGTGCCCTCCAGCATGGGCTGGAGCAGCTCGTGCTCCTGGGCCTCGCCATAGGCTTCGCCGTGGACGATGATCTGGTGCTTGTCGTCCACGGCCGCCACCCCGTCATAGCCCTGGATCACGCCATGGCTGGTCTTCATCTTGGCGCTGTCGTTGTCGGTGACGTTGCTCTTGCGGGGCTTGCCCGTCTTGCCGGGCTTGTCGTCGTGGTCATCAAGCCACGCTTTGAGCTTGTTCACCTGGTGTTTCAAGGTGGCGATGTACTGTGCTTCGCGCTGCTGCAGCTCGGCGTTGACCTCCTGTGCGTCGCGCTCGCGGTGGGTCTGGAGCATGCGCCGGATGGCACGTTCGAGCTTGCGCTTCTTCTCGCTCAGCTCCGCCTTGGTGCCGCTCCACTCCTTGCTCGCATTGGACGCCAGCTTGCAGCCGTCGATGGCGAACATCTCTTTGCCGATCAGGCCCTGGGCATCGCAGATCAGCAGCACATTGCGAAACAGCGCAACAATCTCGGCCTCCATCCGGCTGATAAACTCGGCAATGGTGGTGAAGTGCGGCTGGGTGTCGGCCGACAGCGCCATGAAAATCACGTTCTCCCGGCAGCAGCGCTCGATCTGGCGGCTGGAGACAATGCCCCGTGAGTAGGCGTAGAGCACGATCTTCAGCAGCAGCGCCGGATCGTACGCCGGGCGCCCGGTCTCGTCATTGTGGTAGCGATCATCGAAGATCGACAGGTCCAGCTCATGGTCGATCAGGTAACTGAGGGTATATTCAAAGGTACCGGGGAGGATCTGGTCCTTGAAGGCGATCGGAATCATCTTCGCCTGGTGGTAGTTATAGTCCTTGTACCGCGCCATCCCTTCCTCCCTCGACTGCTAAGCGGTCTATGTCTTCCTGTTATTCCTTCCAACCTCGGTGATTATAGGTCCAAATGACCTTTTTCTACAGGCTCAACGCCTCACATCAGCCGACCTAAAAACGCGCAGCGTTTTTTGGGTCGGCTGGATGTGATTGTTAAGCGATTATTCACCATCGCCAAAATGTTCGTAAAAATAGCCATGTAGCATTGCATATCTAAAGGCAAGTTTTGAATTTTGCTTTTCTTGGTGCTCATGTAGCTGCTCATCTATAAACGATTTAGCAAGCTTGTAAACTTCATCGTCAACCTCGCCCATCAAGTGATTTCGAAAGAAATCACCTAAGTAATTAATAATTACTCTCCCATCGAAATCACGAGATAGCATCTCCAAGCTTGCTTGCGCCATCTTTTTTGATATTTGGCACTCAAAATCATTCTGGTTACATTCAGAATTTGCA
>JARRNI010000702.1:0-2687 GCA_037385125.1 Pseudolabrys sp. | reverse complement strand
TGGCGGAAGGCTCCAGCGTCGGCGTCTTCATCGTGCGCGAGGATCACGATCATCCGCCGCAGGAACTGACCCGCGACGATTGGAAGTTCGGCGCGCGTGTGCTGGTCGAGCCTTTCATTCCCGGCAAGGAGCTGACCTGCGCGGTGATGGGCGACCGCGCTCTCGGCGTCATCGAGATCGTCTCCACCACCAAGTTCTACGACTACGAAGCCAAATACGCGCCCGGCGGCTCGCGCCACCTGCTGCCGGCGCCGGTGTCGCAACAAGTCTACGCCGAATGCCAGCGCCTCGCGCTCGCCGCCCACAACGCGCTCGGCTGCCGCGGCGTCACCCGCGCCGATTTCCGCTACGACGATACGCGCGAAGGCCTGGCCGGCCTCGCCTGCCTCGAAGTGAACACCCAGCCCGGCATGACCGAGACCTCGCTGGTGCCCGACCTCGCCGCCCATGCCGGCATCTCGTTCGAGGCGTTGGTTGCCTGGATGATCGAGGACGCCTCGCTCGAGCGGTGAGGCGGAGGCCGCGGTTCATGTCTTCATCCGTTCGTCCCCGCGAAAGCGGGGACCCAGGGCGGAAAACTCCGCGCTCGCACTTGCATTCCTGGATTCCCGCTTGCGCGGGAATGAGCGGAGTATGCATCAACCAAACGAGA
The DNA here is from genome assembly GCA_037385125.1 of Pseudolabrys sp. Lineage (GTDB taxonomy): Bacteria > Pseudomonadota > Alphaproteobacteria > Rhizobiales > Xanthobacteraceae > Pseudolabrys. Next base: position 2,035 of record JARRNI010000702.1, on the reverse strand, counting down.
ACTCATCTAGCGTGCAACCTCCTCCGCGTCCGCCGGTGGCCGCAGCAGCGCCTCCATGCCGCGCTCGCGCCCGAGCTGGATCAGCTCTCTCAGCTCGTCGTCGGTGAGATCCCTTATCTGCCGGTCCATGGCGTAGCGTTCCGTTCCCACCTTCTCGGCAATGAACGCTTGGATCCTGCGCGCAAGCGTTTCGCGGAACTCGTCGATGTTTTGGGGCGCGTGGTCATCGGGCGCCGGCGGCGCGGCAGCGGGAATGGCGCGCAGGGTTTTCAGGGTTTGCGTGAGCACAGCGAGCCGGCGCGCACAGCCGTCGGCCTCGGTCCGCAGGCGCGGCAGCGTGCCGAGTTCGGCCCGCGCGGCTTCCTCGGCGGCGATCTCCTGCACCAGCAGCGCTTCCAGCCGCTCGGCGGCGGTCCGCTCGTCGTCCGGCACGGACGCGGCGGGCGGCGGCAAGGACGCGCGATCGGCGGGCACCGGTTCGCTTGCTGCGGCGCCGGTCGGGCGCGGCGGCAGGCTCGCCATGAGGGCGGTCGCTTCCGCAAGGCGCGGTGCCGCGGGCGAGCCGCGCGGGCGCTGGCTGCGTTTCAGCCAGCCTTCCTTTTCCACCAGCGCGCTCAAGGTCGAAATGCCGATGCCGAAATCGCGCGCCAGCTGGCGCATGGGCTGGTCGGTGCCTTCGTAGCGCTGCCGCAGGGCGGCCAGCAGTTCGGGCGAATATCGCGCCATGGCGATGCTCCGTGCGGGTGAGACCGGTTTTTGGGGAATGAAAAGCGGCCGCGGGCCTCGACCGCGCGCACCACGGCAGCGGGCATTATTCCTAGCAGGACAGCGTCACGCTGTCAAGGAAAAAATTCACCGGTCGGCGCATGATCCCGAAAAGTGGGAACCGGTTTTCGGATAAGATCGTGCGCCCGCGAAATGTTGGGGGCGGCATGATTCAACCTAAAACGGTTTTTGCTCTAATGCCCGTTTTACGGACCCGCCGGGCGGACGAGGCTGCGTGCTCATAGATCGAAGCGCTTTGGTCAGACGCTTTCGAAGTCCGCTGCGCCTCCGATAGCGGCGGAGAAGCGCAGTTCGAGCAAGCTCCGGGCAGGGCCAAAAGGCGACGTCATCCGCGCTGTAGCCACCAGGATGACATGTTCGCAACCGGCTTCTTTGGCCGAGCGGTTTCCTTCATCCAGCCCGGCCCTTGCGATCAAGCCGCAGATGGACTGTCATTTTCCTCGGGGGATTCGCCCATGACAACTCACGATCCACCGGCCGCGCTGACGCGCGTGATCTCCGCTCACACCGCTTTGTCGCGGGCGACGCGACGGAGGATATTCTTTTACCTCGGCATATTGGTCTTCCTCCTCGCCTTCGGTCAGCCGGGTGGCGGTTTGATCGGTATCCCGCTCAGTTTTTTTCTCAAGAATAAGCTGCACTTAACAGCGCAGGAGCTGGCGGACTTTTTGCTCGTTGCGGCCATTCCCATCTACCTGTCCTTCGTCTTCGGATTCATTCGCGACATTTGGAGCCCTTTTGGAATGGGAGATCGAGGGCTCATGCTGTTGTTCGGAACGAGCACAGCAATCCTCTATGTTTTCTTTGCTTTCACGCCCGTTTCCTCCGGCATGCTTCTGGCTGCGAGCGTACTGTTGACTACATCCTTTCTTTTTATTGCAAGCGCTCGGGACGGCTTGGCATCGACGATCGGCCAACAGCACGCTATTTCCGGTCAAGTCAGTGCGGTGTGGAACATCTTCACGTCGCTTCCCAATATTGCTGCGCCTCTCTTGGGCGGCAGTTTTAGCTCCATGCTCGAAAGCGAAAATGCAGAACGAGCCGTGCGTATACTCTTTCTCGTTGGCGCTGCAACCATGGCTTTGGTCGCCGCTTTTGCCACGTTGAAACCCAAAAGCGTATTCGGCAATCTGCGTTACGAGCGTGGAGCCGCCATTGAGCCGGTAAAGGATATTCGAAGGCTTGCCCGGCATTGGCCGATTTACCCCGCGCTATTGATTTGGTCTCTATGGTGCTTCGCGCCCGGTTC
>JARRNI010000701.1:0-2688 GCA_037385125.1 Pseudolabrys sp. | reverse complement strand
CAGCAATACCGCGCTGCTTTCCAATAACGCGCACAATTGCAATCATGTCACGGGACTAATGCCAACGGCGTCGTGCCGCGATGGCAGATCGTTCGCACCTCTCGCAGGGATGTGATTGGCAAATAATGGTAGCCGGATATGCACTCTGTGAAGAAAACTCCGCCAACTAGGAGCCCCAAAAAAGTTTTACGATTGTACCGTCGCGGACGCCTTGCATGGGCATAATGACCTGCTAGAAAACCTACGTCCGATCCCTCGCATCTCATTATCATCATCCCAGGGTGGGCCATGAGCAAACCTGCTGTCATTCTCATCGGAGCCGACCAGGGGGGCGTCGGCAAGACCAGCGTCGCCCGCACATTGCTTGACTATTTCGGTGCTCGCCAAACTCCCACGCGAGCTTTCGACACCGAATGGCCGCGCGGCACGCTCTAACGTTTCCATCCTCACGTGACCGAAATTGTGGACGTCACGTCAGCTTCCGACCAAATGAAGATTTTCGACACGCTGGGCAGTGCCGAGGCCAAGGTAACGGTAATCGACGTGCGCGCCGGACTATTATCGTCCACGCTGCAAGCGTTGAACGACATCGGCTTCATCGAATTGGGGAAGACGGGGAAGGTCACCTTCGCAGTGTTCCATATCCTCGGTCCCTCAATTGCCTCGCTTGACGAGATCGCTCAGACCAGCCGCTTTGTCGAGGACGCTAGCCACTTCCTGGTCAAAAACCACATTAATGCAACCTCGTTCTTTGAGTGGGACCCGACGATCGGCAAATCATATTTCAAGAACATCAAGGACGCCCAGGAAATTACCATCCCAAAGCTCACTGAGATGGCTTGTGAGCAGGTGGAGGTGGCGGGGGTTCCTTATGTCTCATTCATCGCAAATAAGAATGCCAAAGACGAGATGGTCAATTATTCGTTCGTGTTACGCGGCTACGTTCGCCATTGGCTTGGTCAGGTCTGGGGCGAATTCGACCGCGTCAAACTGGTCGACTTAGCTTCACCAAAGCCGGAAAAGGCTTCCCGCCAGGCTGCGAGCTAGCGTCCTCCAACTAACGCGCGGATGGCGTCTGGTGATTTGATCTCGTTCCGCAACACCGTCACCATTGTCGCCTCACCGCGTCCGCGCGTGGGCAAGACCCTACTGGCACGGCTGCTCACCAATTTCCATTTGCACGAAGGCCACGCGGTAGCCGCTTTCGATCTCAATGTCGGCGACGGGACGCTGGCACAGTTTCTGCCGGAGCATGTCACCCCATCTACGATCGACAACCTCAAAGGACAAATGGCTATATTTGACCGGCTAACCGCGGACGATGGCGTCCGCAAGATTGTAGATCTCGGGCGTGCGTCATTTGAACCTTTCTTCACGCTGGCAAGTCAGTTCGGTTTTGGCGAGGAAGCGCGCAGCCGTGGCATTGCGTTATTGGTTCTTTACCTGATGACACCGGACGATACGTCGGTAGAGGCCTATCGCAGCTTGCGCAGCCGATTGCCCCTAGACGTGCTGGCGCCGGTCCAAAACGAACTTTTTGGGGCTGCCGCGCAATACTCGAATAAATACGCGCCAATGGGCAGCGGTACAGGTGTCGTCCGGCTTCCCCTACTTACGTCAAACGCGCGTAAATACGTCGAGCGGTTACCTTTCTCGTGCGCAGAATCACAGCACGCCGCGGCCACCGACGCGGACATTAATATCGAGCTCCAACACTGGTTGCGGCGCATTTATCTTGAGTTTCGGGAACTCTACCTACGTATTATGCTAATCGAATTGAAGTCTTCGATCCAACTCTGATCGCAATTACTTAGGGTCAGGACCCATTAATTCTGCCCTCGTCGAACGCCGTCAATGGGCGCGCTTTGAACACTTTTTGTCGTCACTTCAAATTCGCTGTCATCCAATACCGGACCTTGCTGATCAATGACGTAATTCGGTTTGCGACATCCGGCCAATTGGAACTTTGTGCCAGTTGCGGGCATTCAAAATTTGATTCAGATCAACGCTTTGCATCCGGGTTGTGCTGATTTTCACCGACAGCTCTGGTTATGAGCCGGTGGCTGCATCGACCGTGCCGGACAGCCGCATTTATTTTCAAGGGAGCGGCGACATGAAGGTGCCTGGGCGGATTTCAATCTTTGCCGTTGCGCTGGCCGGCGCAGTTGTCGCGTTGAGCACGCCGGCCTGGGCGCCCGGCTCGCTCGGCCTTGACGAGGTGCTCAAAGCGGTGAAGGGCAATCACAAACTAGTGGCCGAGATCAAACGCGAGCTGAAGAAGAATGGCCTCCCAGCGGACAAAGTGATTTGCGAGGGCGCCCGCTTCGGCCACCAATGGAAATATCTGGGCGGTGGGCGCGCTGCGCCCTATTCCTGCGTCATCGGCAAGCACGAACTCACCATCGACGCCAAGCTCACGTTTTACGATGCTAAAGGGCATAGTCTCGGCAGCGCTATGAACGACACGACATTTGCCAAGGCCAAGACCTTCCGCGAGACGCATTTCAAGTGGAAGTGGGCGAAGCCGAAGGATTGAGCGTTTGCCGACCGTTTCTGAAACGGTCGCCATTGACCTTTAAGTATCTGGCTAGCGCCCTCAAAAGTTGATCACGCGGAAAACGAATTCAATTTTCGGAGACAACCCCCCCTGTGATTGCGACTGGGGTTGTCCGCTTTCAGGGGTAAGGC
>JARRNI010000700.1:0-2705 GCA_037385125.1 Pseudolabrys sp. | reverse complement strand
CTCGGCCTTCGGCGTCGACCTGAAATACGCCGCCAGCCAATGGGGCGACAAAGAGGTTCGCGCCAAGTTCGTCGATCTGGCGAGCGCGTTGAGCGAATTCGGCGTCTGGGTGCGGCTGCACTACGTCTATCCTTATCCGCACGTCGACGACGTCATGCCGCTGATGGCCGAGCGGAAGGTGCTGCCGTATCTCGACATCCCGTTCCAGCACGCCGCGCCCGATGTGCTCAAACGCATGAAGCGACCGGCGGCGCAGGAAAAGACGCTTCAACGCATCGCCCGCTGGCGCGAGATGGTGCCGGACCTGACGCTGCGCTCGACCTTCATCGTCGGCTTTCCCGGCGAGACCGATGCCGATTTCGAGTATCTATTGGAGTGGCTCGATGAGGCCGCGCTCGACCGCGTCGGCTGCTTCAAATACGAGCCAGTCGCCGGCGCACGGGCGAACGATCTCGGCGATGCCGTTCCCGATGAGGTCAAGGACGAGCGCTGGCACCGCTTCATGCAGGCGCAACAGAAGATTTCGGCGCGCCGCTTGAAACGCAAGGTCGGCACGCGCCAGCAGGTCATCATCGACGAAGCCGGCCCCACCGTCGCGAAGGGCCGCTCCATGGCAGATGCACCGGAGATCGACGGCGCGGTCTATGTGGCGAGCCGCCGGCCCTTGCGCGTTGGCGAGATCGCCACGGTCAAGATCGAGCGCGCCGACGCCTACGATCTGCACGGCAGCGCGGTCGGTTTTTAGATGCGCGTCACGGTCCCTTGAACAGCGCTTCCGGCAGCTTGTATTTCGTCACCCAGTTATACCAATAAACGTCGGTCGGCCCCACGATATAGTCGGCCACGGTCCAGGCGCCGTCCTTCCTGCGCAGCAGCGCCAACACCAGGCCGGAAAACACGTCCGCCTCGAAGGCACGGCGGAATCTGGTCTTGCGCCAGTCGATCTTTTCGCCGTCCGGCCGCCGCGGCTCGACATCGGCATAGGCCCACGCGCCCATTACGTTGAGCGCGTGCACGACGAAGATCACCTTGCCGCCGGTCTCCCTCTCCACCGTCGGACGCAAGGCGTCGAGCACGGCGGCGCGCAGCGGCGCTCCCCGCGCCGGCGAGACGACCGGCTGCGCCGCGGCGGGCGCGAGCCCGAGCAGCGCCAGCGCAGCGAGTGCGATCAATCCTGAGCGCATGACAATCTCCATGGCTTTTCGCGACGAAGACTAGCCGGCCGGGGGCGTCGGGCGTTGACCTGCGTCAAGCGCCGCCGGAACCCACAACCTTCACGATCGCGTCGGTCAACGTCTTGAGCTCGTCCGGGGCGATGGTGAAGGCAGGCGTCAGATAGACGATATTGCCGAACGGGCGGATGAACACGCCCTCCTCGACGAAGCGCGCGCGCAACCGGCTCGCATCGGCGATGTGCTCCATCTCCACCACGCCGATGGCGCCCATCACGCGCACGTCCCTGACGCCGGCCATGCCGCGGCAGGGCGCCAACCCCTCCGCAAGCTGCGCTGAAATCTGCGCGACCTGGCGCAGCCGCGGCTCCTGCTCGAACAGGTCGAGCGAGGCATTGGCGGCGGCGCAGGCCAGCGCGTTGGCCATGAAGGTCGGCCCGTGCATCAGCGCCTTGTCCGGATCGTCGGCCCAGAACGCTTCGAACACCTTGCGCGTGGCGATGGTCGCGGCCAGCGGCAACGTGCCGCCGGTCAGTGCCTTCGACAGCGTGATGATGTCGGGCGTCACGCCCGCCGCCTCGCAGGCGAACATGGTGCCGGTGCGGCCGAAGCCGGTGAAGATCTCGTCGAAGATCAGCAGCAACTCGTATTTGTCGGCGAGCGCGCGCAGGCGCTTCAGGCAGGCGGCATCGTGAAAGATCATGCCGCCCGCTCCCTGCACCAGTGGCTCGACGATGATGCCGGCGATCTCGTCGGCATGGCGGGAGAGCAGCGCATCGAGCGCGTCCGCGCTCGCCTCGTCGCGCGGCAGGTCCACCACATGCTGCTGCGGCAACAGCCCGGCGAACAGCGCGTGCATGCCCTCTTCCGGATCGGTCACCGACATGGCGCCGGTGGTGTCGCCGTGATAGCCGCCCTTGAACGACACGAACCTGCTGCGTCCGGGAACGCCGCGGTTGATCCAGTATTGCACCGCCATCTTCATGGCGATCTCGACCGCCACCGAGCCGGAGTCGGAAAAGAACACGTGGGCGAGATCGCGCGGCAGCAGGGCGGCAAGCCGCCGCGCCAGCGTCAGCGCCGGCTCCTGCACCAGCCCGCCGAACATCACGTGCGGCATCTGCTTGAGCTGCTTGGCCACAGCGTGCCGTATGTGCGGCTGGTTGTAGCCGTGACAGGCGGTCCACCAGCTCGCAATGCCGTCGATCAGCACCCGCCCGTCGGCTAGTTCGATACGGGCGCCTTCGGTGCCGACCGCCGGCAGCGGCGGCGCGGCGGTCTTCATCTGGGCATAGGGCAACCAGACATGGCCGAGGCCCGCCGCATACCAGCCCGGCGGCGGGCTATTTTTGCTGGTTTTCGCCGCCATTTGGCGCTTCCCTCGCCCTCTGTGCTAGGCATCCCGCCCGGGATGGGCCACAAGGGACCTGTAATGGACTCGCTCGACCGCTTCGGCGCATCAGATCCCCGAGGCCTTGTCCGACCGCATGGAGATGATCGAGTTCTCCAGCTACATTGAGCAGGAGAAGCTGG
>JARRNI010000699.1:0-3848 GCA_037385125.1 Pseudolabrys sp. | reverse complement strand
CCGGCATCATCCGCGAGCCGCTTGCCGGCCAGGAGGCGCTGCTGCCGGTGCCGGACGACGTGCTGCATTGGCACGCGAGCCCCCGCTCCGCGGTCGGCTTTCTCATCCATGCCGCCGGCCTGACGCGCGAGCAACTCGGCCCGCGCGTCAACCTCACCATGCCGGGCGTGTGCTGCACCGTGGGCGAGCAGATCGATGCGCTCAAGCGGGTGGCCGGCGACAAGGTGGCGTCCCGCATCCGCCGCGCGCCGGACGAATTGGTGGCGCGCATCGTCGCCGGCTGGCCGCGCCGCTTCGATCCCAAACGCGCGCTTTCGCTCGGCTTCACGGTGGAGAAGAGCTTCGACGACATCATCCGCGCCCATATCGAGGATGAGCTGGGCGGGAAGATCGCGGACTGATGCGCTTCCCGGCCCCGCTCATCCCCGCCACGCTGATCCGCCGCTACAAGCGCTTCCTGGCCGACGTGACGCTCGACACCGGCGAGGACATCACCGCGCATGTCGCCAATCCCGGCGCCATGACCGGGCTCGCTGCGCCGGGCGCGCGGGTGTGGCTGTCGAAGTCGGACAGCGCCAAGCGCAAGCTGCCCTATTCCTGGGAGCTGGTGGAGGCGGATTTCGGCGCCGGGCCCGAGCTCGCCGGCGTCAACACCGGCCATCCCAACCTGCTGGTGGCGGAAGCGCTGGCGGCGAACGCGCTGCCGGCGCTCACCGGCTACGCCTCGGTGCGGCGCGAGGTGAGATACGGCGCCAATTCGCGCGTCGATTTCCTGCTCGAGAGCGACGACCGGCCGCCCTGCTATGTCGAGATCAAGAACGTGCATCTGATGCGCGCGGCGGGGCTCGCCGAGTTTCCCGACTGCGTGACCGCGCGCGGCGCCAAGCATCTCGACGAGCTCGCCGCCGTGGCGGCGGGCGGCGCGCGCGCCGTCATGCTGTTCGTGATCCAGATCGGCTCCGCGCAGCGCTTCGCGCTCGCCCGCGACATCGACCCGGCCTATGGCGCGGCTTTCGACCGGGCGCGCGCCGCCGGCGTCGAGACCGCCGCCTGGAAATGCGCCATTTCGCGCGCGGGGATTGACGTAAAGGAACCGGTGGCGATGGTGGAGCCCGCTCCCCGCGTGCGGGGAGAGGTGAAGCTTGCGCCCTGCGCCGCAGGCCTTAAATTGCCCCCATGACCTACGTCGACGCCACCGTCGCTCCCTTACGCAAAACCGGCCAGATCAAGCTGCACGGGCCCGAAGCCTTCGCCGGCATGCGCAAGGCCGGCCAGCTCGTGGCCCGCTGCCTCGACATGCTGGCCGCCGAGGTCGGCCCCGGCGTCACCACCGACCGGGTCGACCGGCTGGTGTTCGAATTCGCCATGGACAACGGCGCCCTGCCGGCGACGCTGATGTACCGCGGCTACAAGAAATCGACCTGCACCTCGCTCAACCACGTGGTCTGCCACGGCATCCCCGGCGACAAGCCGCTGAAGGAAGGCGACATCGTCAATATCGACGTGACGCTGATCCTCGACGGCTGGCACGGCGACAGTAGCCGCATGTACCCGATCGGCGAGATCCCGCGCCGCGCCGAGCGGCTGATCGAGGTGACGCACGAGGCCATGATGCGCGGCATCGCGGTGATCCGCCCCGGCGCCACCACCGGCGACATCGGGCATGCGATCCAGACCTATGTGGAAGGCCAGCACATGAGCGTGGTGCGCGATTTCTGCGGCCACGGCCTCGGCCGCCTGTTCCACGACGAGCCCAACATCGTGCACGTCGGCCGCCCGGGCGAAGGCGTCGTGCTCAAGCCCGGCATGTTCTTCACGGTCGAGCCGATGATCAATATCGGGCGCCCGCACGTGAAGGTGCTGTCCGACGGCTGGACCGCGGTGACGCGCGACCGCTCGCTGTCGGCGCAGTTCGAGCACACCGTGGGGGTGACGCCGGAGGGCGTCGAGGTGTTCACCTTCTCGCCCGCGGGGCTGGACAAGCCGCCGTACCATCGCTGACGGCGCGCACCGCGCGGCGCCGGCAGGCCGACCCGAACCGAGCGGGGGAGCATGCGCGCCGCCTGGATCGCCTTCTGGATTTCTTCCACCTTTTTCCTGTTCGAGTTCATCACGCGGGTCGAGCCGAGCCTGGCGGCCGACCAGATCGCGCATTTCTATCATCTGAGCGATGCCGACTTCGGCACCCTGGCGAGCCTGTATTTCTGGGTCTATGCACCGATGCAGATCGCGGTCGGGCTGCTGCTCGACCGCTACGGCGCGCGCCGTTTCATCCTGCTCGGCAGCGTCACCTGCGCCGCCGGCATGCTGGCCTTCGCCTCCACCGACTATGTGGTGATCGGCGGCTTCGGCCGCGCGCTCACCGGCTTCGGCGCCTCCTTCGCCTTCGTGGCCGCGCTGTGGCTGACCAACCACTGGTTTCCGCCGCAGCGCTTCGCGCTGCTGTCGGGCGGCGTCAACGCGGTCGGCATGCTGGGCACGGCGATCGGCGCGGTGGCGCTGTCGGACATGATCGGGCTGGCGGGCTGGCGCGTCGTCTTTCTCAGCACCGGCGGCGCGGGCCTTTTGATCCTCATCGTCGCCCTGCTGTTCCTGCGCGAGCCGGCCTCGCCCGCCGCCACCGCCACCTCGGCGCCGGCCGAGCACATCCGCCAGAGCTTGAAAGAAGTGCTCGGCCACAAGCGCACCTGGGTCATCGCCATCGTCAGCCTGCTGTTCTACATGCCAGTCAACGTCTATGCCGGCCTGTGGGGCACCACCGAGCTGATGAAGGACCATCAGCTCACGCGCGTGGCGGCGGAGACCGCGGTGTCGATGATCTTCTGGGGCACGGCGGCCGGCAGCGTGGCCGGCGGCTGGCTGTCCGACCTGCTCGGCCACCGCAAATACCTAGTGTTCTTCGGCGCGCTGCTGACCGGCCTCGCCTATGGGGCGGTGCTCTATCTGCCCGGCGGCGAGGTGAAGGAAGGCGTGCTGCTGTTCCTGGCCGGCTTCTTCGGCGGGCTGGAAATGCTCTGCTTCGCCATGGCCAAGGAGGGACAGCCGAACCGGCTGGTCGGCACCGTGGTCGCCTTCGTCAACATGGTCGGCATCGCCGGTGCGCTCGTGTTCCAGCCGCTGGTGGGCTATCTCGCCGACATCAGCGGCGGCGACTTCCACACCGCGCTCGCCAGCGTGCCGATCTGCACCGGCCTGGCGGCGCTCCTGGTGCTGACCGTGCCGGAATATCGCCATCCCGAGCATCGCCCCGGCGCGCGCGAGCCGGAACCTGCCGAGCCGGCGACCGCGCTGGCGGCCTGATACTAAATTTCTCCGTCATTCCGGGACGCGAGCGCAGCCCGCGGACCCGGAATCCATACGCCGCAGCGCAGGGATTATGGATTCCGGGTTCGCGGCCGAAGCCTGCGCCCGGACGGCGCGAAGCGTCGATCCGTGTGGCCGCGCCCCGGAATGACAAGGACGGATACCCTCGTCGCGCGCCCTCGCCTGCACTACAATCTCCCCGGGTAAGGGCGCTGACGTCATGGCGGCACGGGGCAGCAGAAACGAAACGGACACCGGCCTTTCCGAGGCGCCGCCGCATTATCGCGGCCACCGCGAGCGCCTGCGCGCGCGCTTCCGCGACGCCGCCAACGAGGCGGTGAGCGACTACGAGCTGCTCGAGCTGGTGCTATTCCGCGCCATCCCGCAGCGCGACGTGAAGCCGCTGGCGAAAGCGCTGATCGCCCGCTTCGGCTCCTTCGCCGAGGTGGTGGCGGCGCCGCGCGCGCGGCTCGCCGAGGTCAAGGGGCTGGGCGAGGCGGCCATCACCGAACTGAAAATCGTGCAGGCGGCGGCCGGGCGCCTGG
>JARRNI010000698.1:0-2711 GCA_037385125.1 Pseudolabrys sp. | reverse complement strand
ACTCGACCGTCTGCCTCGCCTGGACGCTCAAGCGCTTTGCCCGCGTCGAGACCATCGGGTTCCGCTACGGCCAGCGCCACGTGGTCGAGCTCGAGCTGCGCCCGCGCATCCGCGAGCGGGTGGCGGCGCTCAATGCTGACTGGAAGGCGCGGCTGGGCGACGATCACCTGATCCCGCTCGAGGCGCTCGGTGCCGTCTCCGACAGTGCGCTCACAGCCGAGCGCGCCATCGAGGTAGGTGAAAGCGGCCTGCCAACCACCTTCGTGCCGGGGCGCAATCTCATCTTCCTGTGCTTCGCCGGGGCCGTCGCCTACCGGCGCTCGGCCCGCCATCTGGTCGGCGGCATGTGCGAGAGCGACTATTCCGGCTATCCGGACTGCCGCGACGACACCATCAAGGCCACGCAGGTGGCGCTCACCCTCGGGCTCGAAAAGCGGCTCACTGTCCAAACCCCGCTGATGTGGTTCGACAAGGCCGACACGTTCGCGCTGGCTGAGGAACTCGGCGGTGCCCGGTTCCTTGATCTCGTCATCGAGGATACCCATAGCTGCTACCGGGGCGACCGCAGCAGGCGCCACGACTGGGGCTATGGCTGCGGCGAATGCCCGGCCTGCCGACTGCGCGCGCAGGGGTTTGCCACGTTCAAGAGCCGAAAGACTGCATGATCGACACTGCCGCCATCGCCAAGCGCAAGAACTACGAAGGCTTTATTTTCCTTGCGCTGTTCTGCCTGACCATTCCCGCCGCCAACTGGATGATCGGCCATGTCGGCACGGTCTGCGCTGCGAAGGGCCCGTGCGTGGTGCCGGTTGCGCCCGGCATTATGGCGCCCTCCGGCGTGCTGATGATCGGCGCCGCCCTGGTGCTGCGCGATCTGGTGCAGCGCCGGCTCGGCGTCGCTTTCGGCATCGGCGCCATTCTCGCCGGCGCCGTGTTGTCGGCGCTTGTTGCGCCGGCTGCGCTGGTGGTGGCCTCGACCGCCGCCTTCTTGCTGTCGGAGTTCGCCGACTTCGCGGTCTATACCCCGCTCGCCCGCCGCCGGCTGGTGCTCGCGGTGATGGCCTCCAGCTCGGTCGGGCTGGTGGTGGATTCCATCGTGTTCCTCTGGCTCGCCTTCGGCTCGCTCGAATTCCTCGAGGGGCAGATCATCGGCAAGGCCTGGATGGTGCTGCTGGCGCTGCCGCTGATCGCTTGGCTGCGCCGGCGCGACGAGCGCCTCGGGCTGACGCCGGCCTGACGCGCTAGGCGACTGCGGCCCGCAACTGCATAATCTCCTCGTCGCGTTCCGCGAGCGTGCGCTCAAGCCTGGCGATATTCTCGAACAGGCGCCCGATCGATAGGCGGAGGAAAAAGAACCCGAATTTCGGATTTTGATAGTCAGGTCCTCGATCTTTTCGTAAGTAATCTCCAGTATCGCTCCGTCTTAGGTGCAGACGAGTGTCTGCGTTCGCGCGCGCGCCGGCGCCAGCATCCCGAGTTCGCCGACCACGGCTCTCGGCGAGACGTCGATGTCGATCTCTTGCAGATGCAGCCGCTGGGAAACGACAAAGAACATGCGATCGGATTCATTGCCCTTGCGGAACAGGACTTCGCCCGCCGTAATCGCCCGCTTGTGCATAAACGGCTTGAGCCAATCCATGGATTCTATCAGTGTCAGCATCTCCCGCAGGCGGTAGATATTGAGCGGGAACAGAATGCCGTGCAGCACGATCGTGGGATAACTGCCGAACATTACGCCATAGGTGATAAACGCCACATTGCTGCAGATACCGATGATACGGAGCGGGACCATGGTCCGCATTGCAAGTGTCGCGATGAGCAGTGCCGCAGCGAGATATCCGACTAGCGTTACGTAATCCATGGTGACCCCCCCAGCGGTTCCCCTGATCGCGAGGATAGCCTAGATTTCCGCGCCAGCGACGCAGGCGCGAATGCTGGCTGCGACGCTTAGGGCGAAAATTATCGGCCGGCTGTTATGCTGCCCGCCCGTTTGGCCGAGGAACACCTATGTCTGCCATTCTTGATACGCTGAAAAACGTCACCACTGGCACCATCACCACCATGCTGTTGAAGAAGGGCATCCGCCGCACCTGGATGGCGGGCGCCATGCCGTTCGGCTTTGCCGGCAAGCGCGTGGTGGGCAAGGCCTTCACCCTGCGCTTTGTGCCGGTGCGTGAGGATCTCGCTACACCCGAGAGCTGGTCGAAGCCGATCTCGACGCGCGCGGCGATCGAGGCCATGCCGGAAGGCTGCGTCGTGGTGGTCGACGCCATGGGCGTCACCGGCGCCGGCATCTTCGGCGACATCCTGTGCATGAGGATGATCAAGCGCGGCGTGGCCGGCCTCGTCACCGACGGCGTCATGCGCGACAAGCACGGCGTGGTGCAGACCGGCCTGCCGGTCTGGTGCGCGGGGGTGGCGGCGCCGGCGTCCGTCAACCAGCTCACATTCGTGGGCTGGAACGAGCCGATCGGCTGCGGCGGCTGCGCCATCTTTCCTGACGACATCGTCGTCGCCGACGACGACGGCGCGGTGGTGATTCCGGCTGCGCTTGCCGAATTCGTCGCGAGCGAAGGCGCCGAGCACGAGCTTATGGAGACCTGGCTGGTCGAGCAGGTGCAGCAGGGCGAGAAGCTGCCCGGCCTCTATCCGCCCAACGAGGAGAATAAGAAACGCTACGAGGCCTGGAAGAAGGCACGTTGATGTTCTTC
>JARRNI010000697.1:0-2714 GCA_037385125.1 Pseudolabrys sp. | reverse complement strand
AAGGATTCCCATGGGTTGTGTTTGCGCGGCGAACCGGTCTCAATATAGCCGACGAATCTCTTGTGGGCTGCGGCGAGCGCATCTGCAAGGTTGGGCGCTTCAATCGTATGGTTGTCGTCGTCATGTACGCCCTGGGTCGATCCGCTGAACAATGCAAAATAATTTGGTTGGCTCGGATGCGCGACGGCGAACGAGTTAATAAACAGCGCGCCCCCTCGCGCCAACTTATGGACAAATGGTGCGTGATTGGAATTCATGATCTGGTTGAATGAATGATTTTCAAAAATGATCACCACAACGTGGTCGGGCTGTGGGAGGGTCGTTTCTGAGGCGGAAGCCATTAAAGTAGGAAACAATAGAATTGCCACAGCCAACACCCAGTCGATCAAACGACAGCACATGGAATGATGTCCTCGCAAAAACCTCGATCTAGGTGCATACGATCTTCATCGTTTTATCAAAAAACGCATAACACTCACAATAGCCCTGTCGGCTATGGGTCTTGGGTGTGTGAAAACGCTTCTGAGCACCACTCTCGCGCAATATTGATTCAAACGGGGTCTGTTTTCCGCATGAGCGGTTCGCAGCCCTAGCCCAGTTTAGCTCGACGATCGAGCTCAATCTTCGCGCAATATTTCGCATCAGAATCCATGCCATCTTGCCTAAGCATCCACTCAAGATAGTCCTTAGGAATATCGGTCCACCGAGATCCACGGTGCTTTCCGAACGCAATGGTGGGATATGCCTTCGGTTCGTTAGTCACGTGGTTAACTCAAATGACTGGACAATTAGCGAACAAGGTCAGGAACTAGGGTCCCACGGGAGACAAGTTCAGTGTTCCCAATGCGGTCGAGTGTCGCGCCCGGCGCGAGTTCCTCGGCCACCCGGGCGCAGGCCTGCGCCATGCGCTCGAACTCGGCGGCGGTCTCGCGGCTGTAGCAGCCTTGCGCAACGTCGAAGCACAGCCGCGCATGGGCGCGCAGGCGCTCGGCGGTGGCCGCGGAATTCGACGCAGGCGGGTGGGCGTGCTGCTTGATCATGCCACATGGGTGCCAGGAACCGGGCGCCGCCGCATTGATGGAGGTCAATCGGGAGCCCAGGCCGGCCCCGGTCAGCCCCACAGGGCGGGGGTTGCCGGGAACACTAGGCTGTCCTGATAAACGAGGCCTTGCGCGCGGTCGCGCGCCAGCAGCAAAGGCCCGTCGAGATCGACGAAGCGCGCCTCTTGCGCGAACAGCATCGCCGGCGCGACGGCGAGCGAGGTGGCCACCATGCTGCCCGCCATCAGGATGAAGCCACGGGCCGTGGCCTCCGCGCTCATGGCCAGCGCCTCGGTCAGCCCGCCCGCCTTGTCGAGCTTGACGTTGACCGCATCGTATTTGCCCACGAGCGCATCGAGCGAAGCGCGGTCGTGCGCGCTCTCGTCGGCGCAGACCGGGATCGGGCGCGGGATTTCCTTCAGCGCCTCGTCGCGGATTTGCGGCAGCGGCTGCTCGATCAGCGCAACGCCCGCATCGGCGCAAGCGGCGAGATTGGCGGCGAGGTTGCCCGCATTCCAGCCCTCGTTGGCGTCGACGATCAGCGTGGCTGTCGGCGCGGCGGCGCGCACCGCCGCGATGCGCTGCGGATCGGCGTCGTCATCGGCGCCGAGCTTCACCTTGAGTAGGGCGCGCCGGGCGACCTTGGTGGCCGCTTCCGCCATGGCGGCGGACGCGCCAAGCGAAATCGTATAGGCGGTGGTGAGCGGGTGCGGGGCGGGGAGGCCGGCGAGTTCGTGCACGGGCCGGCCGCTGCGCTTGGCTTCGAGGTCCCAGAAGGCGCTGTCGAGCGCATTGCGGGCGGCGCCCGGCTTCATCGCCGTCTGCAACGCCACGCGGTCGAGGCCTTCGGCGAGACGCGGGCGCATGGCCTCGACCTCGCCGCAGACGCTTTCCACGGTCTCGCCGTAGCGCGCATAGGGCACGCATTCGCCGCGCCCGCGCTGGCCGCCATCGCTGAGCGCGGCCACCACCACCACGGCTTGCGTCTTGGCGCCGCGGCTGATGGCGAAGGCCTCGCGGATCGGCCAGCGCTCGACGGCGATAGTGAGGGTCAGGCTCGCGGCGGTATTCATGGGCTTTCCCAACCCTCGACAGGTTCCCGTGCCTTGGTCAAGGATGGTGGGCGACAAAGCAAGCGCGATCCGCGCCTCCATTCGGAGCCTCACCCGTGACCGACATCCCGCACGAAGACATCCTGCTCGAAGGCAGCGCCGAAGGCGGCCAGCTCAAGCTCGCCGGCTCAGGTGCCTGGACCGCTCGCAACGCTCGCCGGCTGGAAGCCTCGATCGCCGCCGAGAGCCGGCGTGCCGGCGCAATCGACGCCGTCGATATCGACATGGGGGGCGTCGAACGCATCGACACCTTCGGCGCCTGGCTGCTGGAGCGGCTAGTGCGCGCCTTTAGGGCGCGCGGCTGCGCGATCAAGGTGGAAGGCCTGCGGGAAGACTTTCGGGCGCTGGTCAACGAGGTGCGCGGGGTCGAGCCGGAGGCGAGGCGCCCGGCGCCGCAACGCGTCGTCGCCGCGCTCGGCGGCATCGGCCAGGCCACCGCCTCAACGGGCAAGACCTTTGTCGATTTCATCAACATGCTGGGCGCGCTCTTCCTGGCGCTCGGCCGGGTGGCGGCGCATCCGCGCCGCTTCCGCTTCACTTCGATGGTGCACCAGCTCGACAA
>JARRNI010000696.1:0-3634 GCA_037385125.1 Pseudolabrys sp. | reverse complement strand
TACGGGCGCAACCCGGGCCTCACGCTCAACCTGGTCTACAATCCGCAAGGACCTTCGCTGCCGCCCGCGCAGGCCGCGCTGGAAGCCGACTACAAGCGCGTGCTGGCCGAGCAATACGGCATCGTGTTCAACAATTTGTTCGTGCTCGCCAACATGCCGATCCAACGCTTCGGCTCCACGTTGGTGACTAGGGGCGAGTTCGACGGCTATCTGCAATTGCTGCAGGACGCCCATCTCGACGCCAATCTCGACGGCGTCATGTGCCGTAGCCTCGTTTCGGTGGACTGGCAGGGCTTCGTCTATGACTGCGACTTCAACCAGATGCTGGGCCTGCCCCTGACGCGCGGCGGGCGCGCCCGCGTGCGGCTGGCCGATCTCGTCGATGACGATCTCGAAGGAAATGCGGTGCGTGTCGCCGGTCACTGCTACGGCTGCACCGCGGGGCAAGGCTCGAGTTGCGGCGGCGCGCTGAAAGAGGCAGCGGAATGAACGTGCTGGCGCGCCCCCTCCCCGACCCTCCCCCGCAAGCCGGGGAGGGAGCAGGGAGTGCCGGGCGGCTCTGTCCGGCCGACTGCGCCTACCCACCGTCGGTGCTCGCGCGCGCGCCGGACCTTGCGGCCGACGTGCTTTATGTGGTGGGCGGGCTGTACGGCAATCTAGCCGCATTGCAGGCAGTCGAGCGGCTGGCGGCGGCCGAACTCTCACCGCCGCGCATTGTGTTCAACGGCGACTTCCATTGGTTCGACGCGGAGCCGGATTGGTTCGCCGCCGTCGAGCGCGGCGTGGCACCGCATGCCGCCCTGCGCGGCAATGTGGAAAGCGAGATCGCACGCGCACAGGACGTCGGCGCCGGCTGCGGCTGCGCCTATCCGCCAAGCGTCGACGACGGCGTGGTGGAGCGCTCGAACGAGATCCTTACGCAACTGCGCGCGCAGGCTCCGGACGTCGCTCGCGCGCGGCTCGGACAGTTGCCGATGCATCTGGTCGCCGCGGTGGGGAGCCTGCGCGTCGGCATCGTGCATGGCGATGCGGCGTCGCTCGCCGGCTGGCGCTTTGCGCACGACGCGCTGGACAAGGCCGCGAACAGGCGCTGGCTCGACGCGGCGCGCAGCGATTCAAACATCGACGTGTTCGCCTGCACCCATACCTGCCTCGCGTGCCTGCGCGATTATGCCTTGGACGCGGGCCGGCTGACGGTGATCAACAACGGCGCCGCCGGCATGCCGAATTTTACGGGCTCGCGCTTCGGCGTAGTGACGCGCATCGCCGCCTCGCCTTCGCCGCACGAACCCCTCTACGGACTTGAACGCGACAGGGTGCATATGGACGCACTGACGCTCGATTACGACCACGAGGCCTTCCTCGCGCGTTTCCTCGCGCGCTGGCCGCAAGGCTCAGCCGCGCATCAATCCTATTTCTGGCGCATGGTGGCCGGGCCGGACTACATGCTTGCACAGGCCGCGCCGCAATGAAGCTTTCCATCGTCATGCCGGCACTGAACGAGGCCGCGACTATCGAAGCGGCGCTTGACGCGCTGTCGCCTTTGCGCGCGCGCGGCGCCGAAGTGATCGTCGTGGACGGCGGCAGCGCGGACGGCACGCGCGAATTGGCGCGCCCGCACGCCGACAAGGTGCTGAACGCGCCGCGCGGCCGCGCAGCGCAGATGAATGCCGGCGCGGCGGCCGCCGGCGACGTGCTGCTGTTCCTGCACGCCGATACCCGGCTGCCGGAGAACGCCGACGCGCTGGTTTTGCAGGGGCTCGCCCGCACCGATCGCGTCTGGGGCCGCTTCGACGTCCGCTTCGACCAAGGCGGCTTACTGCGTTTCGTCGCCCTCATGATGAACTGGCGCTCGCGCGCAACCGGCATCGCCACCGGCGACCAGGCTCTGTTCGTGACGCGCGCTGCGTTCGAGCGCGCCGGGCGCTTTCCGCCCATCGTGCTGATGGAGGACGTGGCGCTGTCGGCTCGGCTCAAGCGCGTCACGCGCCCGCTCTGCCTTGGCGCGCGCGTCACTACCTCGGGCCGGCGCTGGCGCAAGCAAGGAACCCTGCGCACCATTCTTCTGATGTGGCGGCTGCGGCTTCGCTTCTTCCTCGGCGCCGACCCTGCGCATCTAGTGCGCGACTACGGCCATGCGCCCTAGCCCAATTGCCGTGCTGGCCAAGGCGCCGGTTGCCGGCTTCGCCAAGACCCGGCTGATCCCGGCCATCGGCGCGCATGCCGCCGCGATCCTGCAGGAGCGGTTGACTGAGCACGCGGTGGCCACCACGGTCGCCGCCGATTGCGGGCCGGTAACGCTTTACTGCGCGCCCGATACGCGGCACGCGTCGTTCCGCGCCCTCGCCGCGCGCTATCCGATCGCGCTCGCGGAGCAGCCCGCCGGCGACCTCGGAGCCCGCATGCTGGCCGGCCTACGCGCTGGCGGTCTGCTGATCGGCTGCGACTCGAGCGCGAGCACGCCGAACTGGCGTTATTGTAAGCGAATAAGCGCCAGCCCGGCGACGATCAGCAGCGCCGCCGCGATGCGCGCGGCGCGCAGAGGCTCCTTCAGCACGACGACTGCGATGCCGGCGCCGAACAGCACGCTGGTCTCGCGCAGCGTGGCAACGATCGCGATCGGCGCCAGCGTCATCGCCCACAGGGCAATACCGTAGGACAGCGTCTGCAGGGCACCCCCGGCGAGCCCGCGCATCCAGTAGCGCTGCATCACCGCCACGACCTTGCCGCCACCGCGCCACAGCGCGTAGGGTACCAGCAGCATCGCGTTGCCGATCAGCAGCAGCAGCAGGTAGGACTGCGGATTATGCGACAGACGCGCGCCGACGCCGTCGACCACCGAATAGGTGCAGATGGTGAGCGCGGTCAGAAGCGCGAAGCCGACGGCACGGCGGTCGAGTCCGGCGAGCCCGCGCCCGCCGCGCGCCGACAACAGCAGCACGCCGAAAGCCAGCACCGCGATGCCGCTCCAGGCCATGGCGCTGAGCGCCTCGCCGACGAACAGGGCGCTAGCGCCCGCAGTCATCAGCGGCGCCGCGCCGCGCGCGATCGGATAGACCTGACCGAGATCGCCGCTGCGGTAGCCCTCGATCAGCGCGGCGAAATAGGCGAGATGAATGAACGCGGAGGCGATCAGCCAGGGCCAGGCCGCCGCTGCCGGCAGGCCGAAAAACGGCAGGCAGACGAACCCCACCACGGCGGAGCCGAGCGCGATCAGCGCGGTGGCGGACAGCGGGTCGAGGCCGACCTTGATCAGCGCGTTCCAGCCGGCGTGACAGGCGGCGGCGAACAGGACGGCGAGGAAGACGACGTTGTGCATCAGGAGCTCGTCATTCCGGGACGGCGCGGTAGCGCCGGGCCCGGAATCCATACGCCGCAGCAGGGGTTATGGATTCCGGGTTCGCCCGCCTGCGGCGGGCGCCCCGGAATGACAGCGGCACTGTTGCTCAAGCCTTCGCCGCCGCCGGCGCCCACAGCTTCGGGCCGGCGCGGGCATACTGCACCGGCCGCGGCGCCTCGCCGCCCAGCGCCTTGGCGGCGTGCCAGCCCCAATGCGGATCGTCGAGGAAGGCGCGCGCCAGCGACACCTGGTCGGCTTCGCCCTGCGCCACGATCTTTTCCGCCTGCTCCGGCG
>JARRNI010000695.1:0-2717 GCA_037385125.1 Pseudolabrys sp. | reverse complement strand
CGCTCAACGATGTGATCATGGTGTTCGCTTTCGCGCCCATCGTCGGCCTGCTGCTCGGCCTGTCGGCGATCACCGTGCCATGGGAGACCTTGCTGCTTTCGGTCGGCCTCTACATCGTGGTGCCGGTGATCATCGCGCAGATCGTCCGGCAGAGCGTGATGGCGCACGGCGGCAGCGGGGGACTGCAGCGGCTGCTGGCCACGCTGCAGCCGGTCTCGCTGGTGGCGCTGCTCGCCACCCTGGTGCTGCTGTTCGGCTTCCAGGGCGAGCAGATCCTGGCGCAGCCGCTGATCATCGCGATGCTGGCGGTGCCGATCCTGATCCAGGTCTATTTCAACGCGGGCCTTGCCTATCTGCTCAACCGTGCCGCCGGCGAAGCGCATTGCGTGGCGGCGCCGTCGGCGCTCATCGGCGCCAGCAATTTCTTCGAGCTGGCGGTCGCCGCCGCCATCAGCCTGTTCGGCTTCAATTCCGGCGCCGCGCTGGCGACCGTGGTCGGCGTGCTGATCGAGGTTCCCGTCATGCTGTCGGTGGTGAAGATCGTCAACAGCACGCGCGGCTGGTACGAGGCCGGCGCCAGCGTGCGCCAGCGCCTGGCGGGCGGCAAGGCCGCGCCGGCCGAATAGTCCGGCGCCCGTCTTGACGTGGGTCAAGGCCGCGCTAGGCGGCCGTGCCATGCAGGGCGCATGCCGACCGCCATCGCCCTGCGCAAGCTGCTTCTAGCCGTTTCGCTGCTCGCCGCCGCCCTCTGGCTGGCCGCGGCGCCGGCCTCGGCGCAAGCACCGGCGCAGCCGGGCAAGCCGGTCGAACTCGTGCTGTTCTACGGCCGCGGCTGCCCGCACTGCGGCGCCATGCGCGACTATCTCGCCACGCTGAAGGACCGCTTCCCGCAACTGCGGGTGCGCGCCTATGAGGTCTATTTCGACCCCGCTAACGACCGGCTGTTCGAGCGCATGGCCCATGCCTATGGCATCAAGATCGAAGGCGTGCCCACCGCCTTCCTCGGCGACGTGGTGTTCGCCGGCTATGCCGAGGACATGCAGCCGGTAATCGAGCAGCATGTCCGCCAGTGCATCGCGCAAGGCTGCGCCTCGCCGCTGACGCGCGTCGCGGCGGCGGGCCCGGCACCGAGGCGGGCTCTGACGTTGCCGGCGGTGCTGTCCGGCGCGGCGGTCGATGCCATCAATCCTTGCGCCTTCGCCGTGCTGATCATCCTGATCGCCGGCGTGCTCGGTGCCGGCGGGCGGCGCCGCGCGCTGTTCGCCGGGTTCGCCTTCTCGCTGTCGATCTTTATCTCCTATTACCTGATGGGGCTCGGCCTCTATTCCGCCGTGGCCGCCGCCGGCGTCACCCGCGCGCTCTATGTCGCGGTCGCCGTGTTCGCCATCCTGATCGGACTGTTCAATCTCAAGGACTATCTCTGGTACGGCAAATGGTTCGTCATGGAGGTGCCGCTGAGCTGGCGGCCGCGGATGAAGGGGATTCTCCGGCGGGTGACCTCGGTGCCCGGCGCTTTCGTGGTCGGTTTCGCCGTCAGCCTGTTCCTGCTGCCCTGCACCTCCGGGCCCTATATCGTCATTCTCGGCCTCTTGGCGCGTACCGAGACGCGCGTGGACGCCATGCTCTGGCTGCTGCTTTATAACGTGGTCTTCGTCGTGCCGATGGTTGCCATCACCGCCGCGGTCTATATCGGGCTGACCACGGCGGCCAAGGCCGAAGCCTGGCGCACCAGCCATCTGCACATCCTGCACCTGGTGGCCGGCATCATCATCCTGCTGCTCGGTATCGCCATGGTGGCCTCGCTGTGGCTGGGCTACGCCTAGCCGGCGCAGGGAAGCAGCTTTCGCGCATGGAACTTTGCCCCCGCGCTTGCTATTCTTCTCTTGTGAAGCTTCCGGGAGGACGCCATGCCGCTCTGGCAGCGACTGCTCGCAACCCTCGTCGCCATGCTGGTAACGAGCCTGCTCGCCGGCGTGTTCTGGCATTGGGCCTTCAACACGGACATACCGAGCTATCTCAGCGGGATCGTCGGCGGTATCACGTCGGTGCCAGTGTGGGAATTCTTGAAGCGCGTCGGTCCCAGCCGGCGCGTTTGATACGCGCCATTAACCGTTCCCGGCTGTCAAGCGAATGACCGATGCACTGACCGGCGGGCATCTTCTCACCTGGATCGGCATCATCCTGTGCATCGGGCAGGCGGGCATATTCTCCGGATTGAATCTCGCCGTGTTCAACGTGAGCCGGCTGCGGCTCGAGGTCGAGGCTGCCGGCGGCAATGCCGGCGCCGCCAAGCTGCTGGCGCTGCGAGCCGACGCCAATCTCCTGCTGGCGACCATCCTGTGGGGCAACGTCGCCGCCAACGTGCTGCTGACGCTGCTGTCGGAATCCGTGCTCGCCGGCGTCGGCGCTTTCATCTTCTCGACCTTCGTCATCACCCTGCTGGGCGAGATCTTTCCGCAGGCCTATTTTTCCCGCAACGCCATCCGCGTCGCCGGCGTGTTCAAACCCATGCTCGACTTCTACCGGGTGCTGCTTTATCCGCTCGCCAAGCCGACCGCCATGCTGCTCAACTTCTGGCTCGGCCCCGAAGGCCTGGTGCTTTTTCGCGAGCGCGATTTCCGCGCCCTGATGAGCAAGCACGTGGAGGCCGAGACCGACGTCGGGCGCCTGGAGGCCATCGGCGCGCTGAATTTTCTCGATCTCGACGACGTCGCCGT
>JARRNI010000694.1:0-2730 GCA_037385125.1 Pseudolabrys sp. | reverse complement strand
TGAGCGACGCGCTCGGCGCCGGCATCCCCGACTCCAGCAACATCAAGCGCGGCAGCGGCACCTTCGACACCCTGACCGGATCGCCGCTCGGACGATGAGCGGGAACGCCGGACGCGTCGCCGATGCGACCGGCAACTGGGTCGACGGGCGGGCGCCTGCCTTCGCCCGCCCCTATTTGCGCCTCGCCCGCCTCGACCGGCCGATCGGCTCCTGGCTTCTGCTGATACCGTGCTGGTGGTCGGTGGGGCTGGCCGGCATGCAAACGGAGCGTTTCCCGAGCCTCTGGCACATCGCGCTTTTCTTCGTCGGCGCCTTTGCCATGCGCGGCGCCGGCTGCACCTGGAACGATCTGGTCGACCGCGATCTCGACCGCCGGGTGGAGCGCACGCGCTCGCGGCCGATCCCCTCCGGCCAAGTGATGCTGGTGCAGGCGGCCGCCTTCATGGGCGTGCAGGCGCTGGTCGGCTTGGCGGTGCTTCTGCAGTTCAACCGCTTCACGGTGATGTGCGGCTTCGCCTCGCTGTTGGTGGTGGTCATCTACCCGTTCATGAAGCGCGTCACCTACTGGCCGCAGATCTTTCTTGGGCTCGCTTTCTCGTGGGGCGCGCTGATGGGCTGGCCGGCCGCCTTCGGGCGGCTCGATTGGCCGGCGCTCATGCTCTATGCCGGCGCGATCTCCTGGGTGATCGGCTACGACACGATCTATGCGCACCAGGACCGCGAGGACGACCTACTGGTCGGCATCAAATCGACCGCGATCCTGTTTCGGGAGAACACACGGCCGATGCTGGCAGCCTTCTACGCCGGCGCCGTGGTGCTGATCGGCGTGGCCGGTTTCATAGCCGGGGGCGGATGGATTTTTCTCGTCGGCCTTGCCGCTTTCGCCGCGCATCTCGCATGGCAGGTGATGCGCCTCGACATCGACGATTCTGTGCATTGCCTGAAGCTGTTCAAGTCGAACCGCGATGCCGGGCTGATCCTGTTCGCGGCGATGCTGGTGCAGGCGGTGGTGTGAAGCCGACCGCGCGCGACGATGGCTTGCACTCAAGCAATCGATGCCGACGATGAACGCCAAGCGCATTCTCATCTCCGGCAGCGGCATCGCGGGGCTCACCCTCGCGATCGAGCTCAAGCGGCGCGGCTTCGATCCGCTGGTGATCGAGCGCGAACCTCGCCCGCGCCGCGAAGGTTACATGATGGACTTCTTCGGCACCGGCTGGGACGTAGCCGAGCGCATGGGCCTGATCGATCGCCTGCGCGCCGTGCGCTATCCGATCGACGCGCTCGAATTCGTCGACCGTGACGGCGCGCCTTACGTGCACATGCCGATCGAGCGCATGCGGCGCGCGCTTGACCAACAATACGTCTATCTGCGCCGGCAGGATCTCGAGCGCATCCTTGCGAACCGTGCGGACGAACTCGGCATTGTCCCGTACTACGGCACCTCGCTCGCCGCGCTCGACGACAGCGGCGAAGCGGTGAAGGCGCGCCTCGCCGACGGGGGTGCCGACGAATTCGCGCTCGTGGTCGGCGCCGATGGGATGCATTCGCGCGTGCGCGAACTCGTGTTCGGGCCGGAAGCGCAGTTCGCACGCTTTCTCGGCCTCTACGTCGCCGGCTTCCACGCGCCGAGCGACCGTTTTCCGCTTCAACGCACCGTCAAGCTCTACGAGGAACCCGACCGCGTTGCCTTCCTTTATCCGCTCGACGAGCGGCGGCTCGACGCCACTTACGTCTTCCGCCACGGCGAGGTGCACGTGCCGCATGCCGAGCGGCTAGGCTTCTTGCGCGAACGCTATCGCGGCGCCGGCTGCATCGCAGAAAAAGTTCTCGACGCCCATGCGAACGACGATCCCATCTTCTTCGACAGCGTCACCCAGATCGTCATGCCGCGCTGGCACCGGGGCCGCGTGGCGCTGATCGGCGACGCCTGCGGCTGCCTCACGCTGCTGGCCGGCCAGGGCTCGCACATGGCGATGGCCGGCGGCTATGTGCTGGCGGAGGAACTGGCGCGTCATGCCGATCCCGCGGCCGCCTTCGCCGCCTACCAGGATCGCCTCAAGCCGCATGTCGACAAGAAGCAGCGCGGCGCCGCCCGCTTCGCCGGCCTGTTCGTGCCGAAACGGAATTCGTGGCCTTGGCTCAGGCGGCTTACGATCAAGCTGCTGTTCAGCCGCGCGCTGCTGCGCCTGGGGCTCGGCGCCTTCGGCACCAAGAGCGTGCTGGCCGGGAGCGCTTGAAGCGGCGCCGCGCTCACATCGGCTTGAAGCGGTCCTCATTCGGCAGCTTGACCGGATGGCCGAGATAGGACGGCACCTTGACCGGCGGGGTGGTCTCGCTGCCGTCGTCAGCGACATAGCCGTCCTGCCCGGCCATGGCGCTCAAGGCGCCGTCGCTGGCCCCCTCGCCGGCCGCGTCGCTCTTGTCGCCGATCGAGCCGGTATAGGCCGGCCCGCGATGGCGGGCGGCGTAATGCTTGCGCGCGCGCGCCGCCACCACCTCGCCGGGGATGGCCGTGGGCCGGCACGGCCGATAGCCGGGCCGCCGCTTCATCAGGTCGACATGGATGTGATTGTAGTGCTCGGGGTTATAGCCGGGCGCCAGCACCGTGACGAAGGTCTCGCAGGCATAGAGCTGCACGTCGTGCAGGAAGCCCTGCTCCGCCGGCGAGCCGTGCCAGCCGTCCTTCACCGTGATGGTGCGGCCGTCCGCCAGGGTGAAGCCCGAAAT
>JARRNI010000693.1:0-2731 GCA_037385125.1 Pseudolabrys sp. | reverse complement strand
GCATGTCCTCGTTGCGCCGCGTGCCCCAGAAATCGGCGGGCCGGCCGGTCCAGTCCTTGAACAGCTTCTCGCCCTTGCCGAGCAGCGACGAGGCGTAGCGCGCCGCGTCGCCGAGCCGCGAGCCCCTGCCGTTTTCCTTGCCCTCCCCGCCCGCCGGCGGGAACGGATCGCCGCGGTCGAGCCACTCGCCGCTGGCGTCGAATTTGTAGGCGACGCCTTCTTCCAGATAGAGGCCGGTATAGTTCCAGTGCTCGATGGCGTAAACGTCGACGGTCTCGCCGGCGGCACTCACGGCGCGGGCCGGCCAATAGTCGCCTTGCGCCAGCGGTGGGTTGTCGTGGCGCGCGATGGCGGAGGCGTCCAGCTCGGCCTTGCTCGCCGGCACCGGCGGCGCCGCGCGCGGCCGGGTCTTCAGGATCTTGAACACGCCGGTATAGGACTCGTGCCGCACGCCGAACGGGGCCGGCTGGATCAGCTTGGCGAGCCCCGGGCGCAGCGCGAGGCCCTCGGCCTGGGCCTCGTCCAGCATCCATTTGAGCGCACCGTCGGACAGGCCGGTCTCCAGATAGCCGCCGCCGACGTCGCTGTGCACGCCGGGAAACCAGATCTGCTTGGCGTCGGTGGCCGGGTCGATCTCGGACCACAGCGTGGGCGCAAAGCTCGCCCGCTTCTCGTCGAGCGCGACCGCATGGCGGGCATGGGCGACGATGCGGCTGAGCGTGGTTTCATGGAAGCGGTAGCGGGCGGCATTGTCGAACAAGCCGAGCACCGCCAGGTCGTCGGGAATGCCGAGCGCGCCGACGGTGTCCCAGACGCCGATGAAATGCACCGGGGTGGTCTCCTTGGCGTCGCCGCCGCCCGCCGGCACATTGTGAAACGGATAATGCTGCGCGTTGATGAAGGTGCTGCCCTTGCGGTAGGCGGCGAACACCTCACCCACGCGCTTCCAGACCTCATGCGGCTCGTCGACGCCGAACAGGTCGATGAGCCCGCAATGGGCGGTCAGGCCGGCGAGGCTGCGCACGGTATAGGCGCCGCGGCTGAAGCCGAACAGGAAGATACGGTCGCCCGGCGCGTAGTGCAGGCCAAGCCAGCGGTAGGCGCTCATGATGTTTTGGTCGAGGCCCTTGCCGGTGCTGCCGCCGGCGATCTGGTCCCACCAGCCTTTGCCGGTGCCGACGCCCGGATGGTAATAGGCGCGCTGACTGTCGTCGCGCGTGAGCGCATTATAGAGCTTGACCACGTTGGTGGGCGACGGCAGCCCCTGCTCCATCTCCTGGGGTGTATTCCAGGTGCCGTCACAGCAAACGACGACGTTTTTCATTGGTGCCTCCGCACAGCGGACACTTATAAACTAACGATTTCCGGCCTCCTGCGGAACAGCCGCGCGCCAATTCGCCGCTGTGGGCCGGCGGACGCGGCAAACGAAAAGCCCGTGCGGCGGCGCGGGCGTTCCTCGTTGGCGCGATCATCGCGTGGGGCCCCGCTCAGGGGCAGGGATGGCGATAACCGTCGTAGCCTAGATAGGTGCCGGTGCGCGGATCGTAGGAGCGGTAGCGCCGCTCGCAATACGCCACGGCATCATCGGGCTCGTCGTAATAGGCCGGCGGAGGCGGCGGGGCGTAATACGGCGCCGCGCCCAACGCACCGCCGATGACGCCGAGAGCAAAGCCCGGGCCAAAGCCGTGGTGATGATGGTGGTGGTGGTGATGATGATGGTGGTACTGGGCGAGCTGCAGCCGGGCCGGCGCCCGGGCTGCCGCGGCGTCGGTCGCCCTGAGCTGAGCAACCGCATCGGGAACCGGCTGCAGCAGCTCCGCGTAAGATCCCGCCGCAAGGGTGCCGCGCGCAATCGCGGCGGCGGGCGCGGCCTGGGCGGCCGGCAAGGTCAAAAGGGCGGCGACGCCCCCGAGCAGGGCGGCGGTGCATTTTTTCATGTCGATTTCCTCCGGATGAAAATCGCAATCAACGCCAGCCGCCCCCGGCGTAGTTAATGCCTCGGAATCGAGAGCGTTCCCCGACTCCAGTGCCGCAGGTCTGACCCTTGTCGGAACCCGAAGGAGCCCCGCTCCTAGTGCCGCGTACGTAGCACCAGGCAGGCCCCGCCGGCGCGGCGGATGCGTGCGCACAGCGTATGCGCGGCGGCGCGGGTGTCGGCGCCGATGCGCGCCTGATAAAGCGGGCGCGAGCCGCGGCTGCGGATGAGCGCGCGGGTGACGATCGGGTCCTGGTCGCCGATGAGCGACGACAGACGCCGCATCGCGCGCGCATAGCTCGCCAGCACGCGCACGCGCGAGAACCCGGCGGCGAGCTCGACGCCCCAGGGCTTCGCGATTGCCGCGCCGACCCGCCGGTTCAGCTCGAAGGCGAACGGGCCCGGCGGCTGGTCGAGCGAGGCGAGCGTGGTCTCGCAGCCCGCCGGCTTCATCGGTTTCTTCTTTTTCCGGGGCGCCTCGGTAGTCTTCTTGGCCGGCTTTGTGGCGAGGCTCTCGTTGTCCTTCTTCCCCGGCTTTTGCGCGGCCTTCCCGACCGGTTTCGACGGCTTGGCCCAATCCTCGACGCTGCGACCGGTGATCGCCAACACATAAGACCGCGTTTCGCCCGGCATGTGTCCTGAGCCGGCGAGCCAGTCGTCCACGCGGCGCGGACCGGCATTGTAGGCGGCGGCGGCAAGGCCGAGATTGCCGAACCGCTCGGCCAGCTCGCGCAGATAAGCCGCCGCCTCGGGCAG
>JARRNI010000692.1:0-2741 GCA_037385125.1 Pseudolabrys sp. | reverse complement strand
GCCGGGCGCCTGCCAGTCTTCCGCCTGCACGGTCGCCCAGCCGTCCGACAGCCAGAGCGAGGGGGTCGCATAGCCGCCGGCGTCGATGAATTCCAGCCACTCGGCATTGGTGACCAGATGGCGCGCGATGCCGACTTGCGCGATCAACTCATCGTGGCGGGGGGTCTCGTTGTCGAAGCAGAAACCTGAATCGCCGTCATGACCGACCTTGTGGATGCCCGCCGGCACTTCGACAAAACCGCGCGGCCCCTGGGCTGCGCGCGGCGGCTGCCAGGCGGCGTCGTAGGCGGGATCGGTCGGATTCTGCGCGAAGGCGTGCAGGATGTCGGTGATGAGCAATTCCTGATGCTGCTGCTCGTGGTTGAGGCCGATCTCGAGGATCGCGAACACGCGCGGCGCCGCGGCCGCCGGCACGCTTTCGATCAGGCGCTCGACCGCCTTGTCGACATGGGCGCGATAGCCCGTGACGTCCGCATGGTTCGGCCGCGTGATCAGCCCGCGCTGCGGGCGGGCATGGCGCGGGCCGGCGGCGACATAATAAGAGTTGAACAGGAAGGGAAAGCGCTCGTCGAAAATCCGATAGGACGGATCGTGCGGCTTGAGCAGGAAGGTCTCGAAGAACCAGGTCACATGGGCGCGATGCCATTTGGTCGGCGAAGCATCGGCCATCGACTGCACAATCTGGTCCTCGGCCGACAGATGTGACGCCCGCCGCTCGGTCTCGCCGCGCACGTGCCGGAATGCGGCGCGCCACTGCGCGCGCGTCTCGTCGAGCGATTGCCGGGCTCCGCCCTGGGCGGAGCCATTGGCGCCATCACGCGGGAGCGGTGAAACTGCGGTGCGCGCCATGGGTGGCCTCCCTGCAGCCGTTTATCCAAAGGTCGTGCGCAGTCGTCGTAACTAGAGATACGAACAATCAATGCAATTGTTCCATCGGTCGCACCCTCCCGGCAACACGGAAGCGGGCCATTCCGCACAGGCTGACAGGGATGTGATGGTGGCGATACGACGCGGCTGTTAACTCACGCTCTCGTCATGTGTTTTCCGCCGAACGTGCGGAAGCTAACGCAAGGATCGCGGGCGCGCGAACGATTATTCATTATTATTCCCTGCGCATGTGACGGCGGTCGGGGTCGATCGCATAGGTGCCGCGGCAAGGGCCGCTCTTCTGCGACACTCAGACTGCGGCGACCGCCGCGACGGCATGACGCGGATGCAATCGTCAATCATCTTGCCGGTGGCGTGGCCGAACGCGTTCGGCGCGATACCTCCCCTTCACAGTGGACAAGGATTGCGCGCCGTTTGACGGCGCGAGCGCGCAAGTGGAAATCTTGAATCAGCAGTGGCGACAGAACGAATCAAAGAAACGGTACGCCGGTAGCGATGGAGGAAGGACGCTTGTTTAGAGGCCAGCTCTGACGCCGATTTCGCGCCGCGCGTTTGCAAGCGGCCGCGAGCAGGCATCCAGGAGGGCGGAATGCCGCCATCGCTGCCCGCGCGAATTGCGCGCCCGCGTCGTCGCCGAGGTCACGCCGGCGCTGCAAGAATCGCGGCAAGCGCCCTCGCTGCCGCGTCGCTCGCGGCCTGCGCGGCGCTGCTCACAACGACCTCATCGCGGGCGCAAAGCGCCGCGCCGGCCCCGGCAGCGGGCCGGTCGGCTCACGTCGAACCGCGCTTCAACCGGGTCCTGCACAACGACATTGCGACGCAATTCGCGCGCCATGCTGCGCCGCCGGTGCCGCACCAGCCGCATATGCGCGAAATCTACTGGCGCGACGTGATGGGCCGGGATTTCCCGCCCGGCACGCCGCCTTTCATTCGCGATTCGCTGGTGCAGTTCGTCGCCCGCTCCTATTACTACACGCGCGACAATTCCGACGGCTCCCGTTCGCGGGCCTGGACCGGCGGTGGCTGGCTCGCCTGGCGCTCGGGCCTGATCGGCAACGTGCTCGGCGTGCAGGCGGCCTTCTACACGTCACAGAAACTCTTCGGTCCCGATACCGACGGCGGCAGCAAGCTGCTGGCGCCGGTGCAGAAGCCGCTCAATGTGCTCGGGCAGGCCTTTGCGCGCCTGCGGGTGTTCGGCCAGGAATTGCGCGGCGGGCGCCAGCTGGTGGACACACCGCTGATCAATCCGCAGGACAATCGCATGGTGCCCAACACGTTCGAAGGCATCACTTTGAATTCGCCTGCCGGCAATACCCGCAGCTTCGACTACACGCTCGGCTACTTGTGGACCGTCAAGCAACGGGACTCGAACGACTTCATCGCGATGTCGGATGCGCTGGCCGACAAGGACACTGCGAATCGCGGCGCGCCGTTCGCGCTGGTCAAGCTTCGGCCATTCCCCGGACTCTCAGCCACGTTCATGGACTATTACGTCGAGGACTTCGTCAATACCGGCTTTGCCCAGGCAGAATACGAATTCCAGGGCCGCAGGGTGCTCCGCATTGGGAGCTCGGCATCAACGTCATCGATCAGCGCAGCGTCGGAAGCAACCTGCTCGCCGGGCATGCCTTCCAAACCGATCAGGCGTCAGCGAAGCTGCAGATGTCCTTTATGGGCTGGACCGCGTTCGTGGCGAGATCGGTCACTGGCGACGGATCGAACATCTACTCGCCGTTCGGCACCAAGCCGAACTACACCGACATGCAACAGATCTCATTCGACAATGCGGGCGAGAAGGCCGTCGGCGGCAGCCTGGCCTACGATTTCGGCCACGCATTCAACGGGCTTGCCGG
>JARRNI010000691.1:0-2742 GCA_037385125.1 Pseudolabrys sp. | reverse complement strand
CGCGGCTTGGCGCGACTCTCCGACATCGAATTTGGCGCTCTATCAGGAGCAAAACTTGTGGGTAATTGAAAGCCGGTGTAGCCGGTGTAGCTTCACCGGATGGTTACGCTGATCCGGGACCCCGGTTGCTTCAAACCCAGCAAAATCGGGGTCCCGGGCCAGCAGCGCACCGCTGCACTTCGTTGCGCGGCTCACCTCTGCGCCCGGGACACGCAGCTCAAGTGATCGGCTCTGCCCTAACTCTTCTTCGGCGCACCAGGCGCGGCTTTGCTCGAGGCCTTCTTGAGGTCGGCCTTGATGGCATCCGCGCAGTTTTCGGAAAGCTGATAATCGACCTTGGTGGCGCCGACCTTGGGCAGCGTCTTCTGCACCAGCTCGTCGCGGTCGTAGCCGCCGTCGATCTTGAGGAACTTGGCCATGGCCGCCTTGTCGGCCATGAAACGCTCGGCGCAGAACGGCGCCAGGATCTTGTCCACCTTGGCCTGCACCGCGTCGCTAGTGTGCTGCTGCGCGGTGGTCGGGCTCATCCAGCCGAGCCCGCTGGAGAGCACGATCCACCAGGCGATGGCGCCGCCCACGACGCTCAACCCGCCGATGGTCAGTTTTTGCTTGAGAGCTTGTTTCTGCTGGTAGTCCATAGCGCGACCTCCTATGGGTCGCCGCCCTTGGGAATCGACTATATACTAGCCGCGCCCGTGATCCAGCGTGGAGAGGCTGCGGCGTCCACCAAGGCTCAGCCGCCGGCCGGCGCGATCAGCATGACCTTGGCGCCCTCCGCTACCTGCGCCTCGGCCTCGACCGCGACCTCGGCGACGGTGCCATCGACGGGCGCGGTCAGCGTGTGCTCCATCTTCATGGCCTCGATGATGGCGAGGCGCTGGCCGCGCGCGACGGAAGCGCCCTCCTCGACCAGCACCGCCAGCACCTTGCCATGCATGGGCGCGCGCACAAGGCCGCCGGCTCCGGCATCGCCGCCCTCGTCGAGGGCCAGATCGCGTAAAGTCACCTTGGTCTGGCGCCCAGCCCGCAGCACATAGACCGCCTCGTCCGCCACCAGGGCGAAGGCATCGGCGGCCGGCGACTCGCCGCCGACGGTTACCTCAGGCCCTTGCGGACCGTAGGCGATATCGGCCGCCACACGCTCCCCGTCGGCGATTAGCGGCAGCTCGAGCCTGCGCGCGCCGGAAAGCTGGAAGGCATCACCGGCATCCCAGGGCGAGGCCGGCGCCTCATGGTCGCGCGCGGCTTGGATGCGTTCGCGCTCGCGCGCGATCAGCTTCTCGGCGGCGAGCGCGACTGCGCCCTTGTCGAGCGGCTGCGGCGCGGCGCAAAGTTCGCCCAGATGGCGGTCGATGAAGCCGGTATCGAAGTCGCCCTGCCGGAAAGCGTCGGCGCGGGCGAGCGCGGCGAGGAATGCGAGATTGCTGCGCGGGCCGAGCATGACGGTGGCGTCGAGCGCGTTCGCCAGCCGGTCGAGCGCCTGCGCGCGGCTTTCGCCATGGGCGATCAGCTTGGCGATCATCGGATCGTAGAATGGGCTGACCGCACTGCCGGCTTCCACCCCGGCGTCGACGCGCAGGCCCGCGCCGGCGGGGAATTGCAGCGCGACCAGTCTACCCGTCGAGGGCAGGAAGCTGTGCGCGGGATCCTCCGCATAGAGCCGCGCCTCCACCGCGTGACCTTGCAGCTTCACCTGGTCTTGCTTGAGCGGCAGCGGCTCGCCGGCGGCGATGCGGAACTGCCATTCCACCAGGTCGAGCCCGGTAACCGCCTCGGTGACCGGATGCTCCACCTGCAAACGGGTGTTCATCTCCATGAACCAGTAGCCGTTCTCCTTCAGGCGGCCCTCGCCGTCGGCAATGAACTCGATGGTGCCGGCGCCCTCGTAGCCGGCCGCGCGAGCGGCGGCCACCGCCGCCTCGCCCATGACGTTGCGCAGAGCCTCGCTCATGCCTGGCGCCGGCGCCTCCTCGATCACTTTCTGATGGCGGCGCTGCAAAGAGCAGTCGCGCTCGCCCAGATGGATGACGTGGCCGTGGCGGTCGGCGAAGACCTGGAACTCGATATGGCGCGGGGCGCTGACGAATTTCTCGATCAGCACGCGGGCGTCGCCGAAAGCTGATTGCGCCTCGCGCCGCACGGCTTCCAACGCGGCGTCGAAATCGGCGTGGCGGTCGACGCGGCGCATGCCCTTGCCGCCGCCGCCGGCGGTCGCTTTGATCAACACTGGATAGCCGAGCTCGTAGGCCTTCTCCTTGAGGAATTTCGGCTGCTGGCGCGCGCCGTGATAGCCCGGCACCCCCGGCACGCCGGCCTTCTCCAGCAGCGCCTTGGCGCGGTCCTTCAGGCCCATGGCGCGGATCGCGTCCGCCGGCGGCCCGACGAAGGCAATGCCCGCGTCGCGGCAGCGCTGCGCAAAATCGGCGTTCTCCGACAGGAAGCCATAGCCGGGATGGATGCAGTCGGCACGGGCCTCCTTGGCGGCGGCGATGATCTTGTCGGTGGCGAGATAGCTCTCAGTCGCCGGCGCCGGGCCGAGGTGAAGCGCTTCGTCGGCGGCGCGCACATGCGGCGCATTGGTGTCGGCGTCGGAATAGACCGCGATCACGCGCAGGCCGAGCCAGCGGGCGGTGCGGGCGATGCGGCAGGCGATTTCGCCCCGGTTGGCGATCAGGACCGATTTGAACATGGGTGCTGCGGCGCCGATCCTATTGCGCCGACGGCGTCACTTGCATCGGCGGC
>JARRNI010000690.1:0-2751 GCA_037385125.1 Pseudolabrys sp. | reverse complement strand
GGAAGCCGCCGCCGAGCAGGAGGGCAGCGAGGAAGAACACACCAACGGCAATGGCAACGGCGACGAGAACGGCGAGGACGACGATGTCGAGTCCGTCGGCGGCGCCGATGCGCTCGAGGAAGTGCAGGAGCGCCTGCCCCGCTTCCGCCGCCAGTACAAGATCCAGGAAGTGATCAAGCGCCGCCAGGTCCTGCTGGTGCAGGTGGTCAAGGAGGAGCGCGGCACCAAGGGCGCGGCGCTTACCACCTACCTCTCGCTCGCCGGCCGCTATTCAGTGCTGATGCCCAACACCGCGCGCGGCGGCGGCATCTCGCGCAAGATCACCAGCGCCGAGGACCGCAACCGGCTGAAGGAAATCGCCTCTGATCTGGAAGTGCCGGAGGGCATGGGCGTGATCCTGCGCA
Organism: Pseudolabrys sp.; assembly: GCA_037385125.1. Lineage (GTDB taxonomy): Bacteria > Pseudomonadota > Alphaproteobacteria > Rhizobiales > Xanthobacteraceae > Pseudolabrys. The sequence continues at coordinate 2,347 of JARRNI010000690.1, read as the reverse complement.
CCGCCGGCGCCTCCCGCACCAAGACCGAAGTCAAGCGCGACTTCGAATACCTGCTGCGGCTGTGGGAGACGGTGCGCGACCTCACGCTAAAATCGACCGCACCCACTTTGGTCTACGAGGAAGGCTCGCTGATCAAGCGCTCGATCCGCGACCTCTACAACAAGGACATCGACGAGATCACGGTCGCTGGCGAGGACGGCTACAAGGAAGCGCGCGACTTCATGCGTATGCTGATGCCGAGCCACGTCAAGAACGTCAAGCAGTACAAGGACACGCAGCCGCTGTTCACGCGCTACGGCATCGAGAATCAGCTCGACGCCATGTTCTCGCCGGTGGTGCAGCTCAAATCCGGCGGCTACATCGTGATCAACCAGGCGGAAGCCCTGGTGGCGATCGACGTGAACTCCGGCCGCGCCACGCGCGAGCATCACATCGAGGATACCGCGCTCAAGACCAATATCGAAGCGGCCGAGGAGATCGCGCGGCAATTGCGCCTGCGTGATCTGGCGGGGCTTATCGTCATCGACTTCATCGACATGGACGAGACCCGCAACAACCGCAACGTCGAGCGCAAGCTGAAAGAGGCGCTCAAGCACGACCGCGCGCGCATCCAGGTCGGCCGCATCTCGCATTTCGGCCTGCTGGAAATGTCGCGCCAGCGCATCCGCTCCTCGGTGCTGGAGTCGTCGACCGAGAAATGCGCGGTGTGCGGCGGCTCCGGCCATGTGCGCTCGGTGTCCTCGGTGGCGCTGCAGGCGCTGCGCGCGCTCGAGGAAATGCTGATCAAGGGCGCCACGCACAATCTGATCGTGCGTACGCGCTCGGAAGTCGCGCTCTACATGCTCAACCACAAGCGCGCGCATTTGCGCGAACTGGAGGAGCGCTTCCGCGTCACCCTCACCGTATCGGCCGACGAAACGGTGACCGGTCAGCAGTCCTATGTGATCGACCGCGGCGAGCAGGTGCATTCGGCGGAAGCCGCCAAGAGCCTCGCGGCCGCGGCGCGCGCGGAAATGCCGGTCGAAGAGGCGGTAGAGGCGGAGGAGGCCGCGGAAGCGGAAGCAGCCGCCGCAGCCGAGCGCGCCGCCGAAGAAGAGGAAGAAGGCGGGCGCCGCCGGCGCCGCCGGCGCGGACGCGGCGGCCGAAGCCGCGGACGCAACGGCGAGACGCACGAGGAAGCGCAGGAGTTCACCCACGATACCGTGGCCGAGCACGCCGTCGCGCATGAGGATCACGACGACGGCACGCCGGAGGAATTCGCCGCCGGCGAGAATGGCGAGCAGGCGGCGGAAGATGAAGCGGGCGAGCAGCGCGAGGGCCGTCAGCGCCGCCGGCGCGGGCGCCGCGGCGGACGCCGCAACCGGCGCGGCCGCAACGGCGAGACGGAAGCGCAGGGCAATGGCGGCGAGCCCGCGCAGGAGCCGGAGCACGCGGTGCATGAAACGCATGTCGGCAGCGATTTTCCGCCGGTGAGCGAAGAGGACGCCGACGCCATGGCGCCGCCCTTCGATCGCGAGCCCGAACAAGCCGCCCCCGCCGCCGAGGCTGCGTCGCCCGAAGCCGCGCCCGAAGCCGCGCAGCCGGCACGCGAAGCGGAGCCCGCCGAGGAGGAGCCCGCGCCGTCGCGCCGGCGCTCGACCGTGCGCGAGCCGGCACCCTTTGCCGGTGAGAGCGAGCCGCCCTCGCCCACGCTTCCGCCGCCGACGCCGGTGATTTCCAGCACCGGCGCGGAAGAACCTGCCGCGCCTCGGCGCGGCTGGTGGGGCCGGCGCCTGATGGGCGACAAGGACTAGCGCACCATGCCGGTCGTGCGCGTTCCGCAATGAAATCCGCCTGGAACGAACGCGACGCCAAGGCTGCGGTCGACCGCTACGGCGCGCAAGGCGTGGCGCCCGATCTGGCGCTGCGCGTCTATTCCACCCGGTTGATCGGCAGCGATCCCAAGCTGGTGCTGCATGGCGGCGGCAATACCTCATTGAAGGCCAAAGCGCGCTCGCTCACCGGCGAGGAACTCGATGCGCTCTACGTCAAGGGCTCCGGCCGGGACATGGGCGCAATCGAGCCGAAAGGCCTGCCGGCGGTGCGGCTTGCCCCCTTGCGCGAACTGCGTGCGCGCGAATCGCTCAGCGACGACGACATGGCGCGGACGCAACGCGCCTTCCTGATCGATCCGCTGGCGCCCTCGCCTTCGGTCGAAATGCTGCTGCATGCCTTCGTACCGGCGAAATTCGTCGACCATAGCCATGCCACCGCGGTCCTCAGCCTGATCGACCAGGACAATGCGCAGGAACTGTGCACGGACGTCTATGACGGACGGCTCGGCTTCGTGCCCTACCTGATGCCGGGC
>JARRNI010000689.1:0-2757 GCA_037385125.1 Pseudolabrys sp. | reverse complement strand
GGCGCGGAACTTGGCCCACCCTCGCTGACCGCCCCCTGTTGATCCATGTCAGCGATTTGTCAGGTCGGTTCGGGCATTTTCCGCCCATGCGTCACGGTGGATTTTCAGCGCTCCTGGCCATGCCCCTCATCGCGGCCACCCTCTTGGGGACGGTGCCCGGCGCGATGGCGCGCGACCACGACGAGCATCGCCGCGACGAGGTCCGCCGCGCCGTCCAGGCCGGCGAGATCAAGTCGCTCGCCGACATCCTCGCCGCCGTGCGCGGCAAGCTGCCGGGCGAGGTGGCCGGCGTCGATATCGAGCGCGAGGACGGCCGCTGGCGATACGAATTCCGCGTCGTCGACGACAAGGGTCGGCTGTACGAAGTCTATATCGACGCGCGCACCGGTGAGATCGAACGGGTCAAGGAGAAGTAATGCGCCTGCTGCTTGTCGAAGACGACCGGCGGATCGCGGCCGACGTGGAGCGCGCATTGCAAGCCGCCGGCTATGTGGTCGAGACCGTGCGCGACGGCGAGGAGGCTTGGTTCCGCGGCGACACCGAGGATTATGGCGCCGTCATCCTCGACCTTGGCCTACCGGGCATGGACGGCCTCGCATGCTCAAGCGCTGGCGCGCCAACGCCCGCACCATGCCGGTGCTGATCCTGACTGCGCGCGGAAGCTGGGCCGAGCGTGTCGACGGCATCGACTCCGGCGCCGACGACTATTTGCCCAAGCCGTTCCGCATGGAAGAACTGCTGGCGCGCCTGCGCTCGATCGGGCGCCGCTCGGCCGGCCAGGCCTCATCGCTGGTGGTCGCCGGCGACATCGAACTCGACGAGCGCCAGATGAAGGTGAGCGTGCGCGGCGTGCCGGTCGCGCTGTCGCCGCTCGAATACCGGCTGGTCGCCTATCTGTTGCGCCATCGCGGCCGTGTGGTGTCGCAGCATGAGCTCGACGAGAACGTCTACGGCCACGGCGAGGACCACGACTCCAACGCGCTGGAGGTTCTGGTCGGCCGGGTGCGCAAGAAGCTCGGTCCCGACCTGATCGAGACCCGCCGCGGCTTCGGCTATCTGGTGCCGGAGACGCCGCCGTGACCTGGGGCTCGCTACGGCTGCGGCTGGTGGCCAGCGGCATCGTCGCCATCCTGGTGGCGCTGACCATTGCCGGCGTCGCCTTGACCCTGCTGTTCGAGCGCCACGTCACCCGCACCATCGGCGACGATCTCGACGTCTATCTCAAACAGCTCGTCGCCGGCATCGACGTTGATGCGCAGGGGCAACTGGTGGTGAGCCAGCCGCCGGCCGATCCGCGCTTTGCCGAGCCGCTGTCGGGCCTGTACTGGCAGGTCAGCGACAGCCGCGGGTTATTGCTGCGCTCGCGCTCGCTGTGGGACACCGCGCTCAAGATTCCGGCGGACGTGCCGTCGCCAGGCGAAGTGCACCATCACATCATTCCGGGACCGGCCAAGTCTCGGCTCCTGGTGAGCGAGCGCCGCGTACTGTTGACCATCGGCGGCCAGCGCGTGCCGGTGCGGGTGACCGTCGCCACCGATCTCGCGCGCGTGTCGAAAGCCGCGTCGAAATTCGCCCGCGACCTGGCGTTGGCGCTGGGGTTGCTGGGCGTGGTGCTGGCAATCGCCACCTCGATCCAGGTGGGCTTGGGCCTGCGTCCGCTCGATGCCTTGCGGCGCGGGGTTGCTGATATCCGCTCCGGGCGACGCCGGCATCTGCCCGCGGCCGTGCCGGCCGAGGTAAAGCCGCTGGTCGAAGAGGTCAATGGCCTGATCGACGCCCAGGAGCGCGAGATTGAACGCTCCCGCGGCCGCGCCGCCGATCTGGCGCACGGGCTGAAGACGCCGCTCGCCGCACTCGCCGCCGACGCCGCGCGCCTGCGCGGACGCGGGCAGGATGATATTGCCGCGGAGATCGAGGCGGTGGGCGACGCCATGAGCCGCCACGTCGATCGTGAGCTGGCGCGGGCCCGCGCGCGCGGCACTGCGCGGCAACGGGGCAACGTTGCCACGCCGCTCAAGCCCCTCGTGGACTCCCTGATCGCGACGTTGTCGCGCACGCCCACCGGGCAGCGGCTGGCTTTCGAGAGCAACATTGCCGGCGATCTGAACGTACCGCTGGACCGCACCGATCTCGCCGAAGTACTGGGCAATCTCTTGGAAAACGCCGCGCGTCACGCCACCGGCCGCGTGCGGGTGAGCGCCGATGCCGCCGCCGGCCCGGCGATCACGGTCGAAGACGACGGGCCTGGCATTGCGCCGGCGGAACGCGTCCGCATGCTCGCGCGTGGCGCCCGCCGCGATGAGCGTGATGACGGGGCCGGTCTCGGTCTCGCCATCGTGCAGGACGTGCTCGACGCCTATGGCTGGCGGATCGAACTAGCTCGCTCGGAGCTGAATGGGCTGAAGGCCATCGTCGCGCCGGACCCGGCACGCGATTAAATGGCTGCCCCGGGGTATTTTTGAACACATCTTCGCATCCGCACCATGTCCGCTTAGCTGCTCTTTTCGGACGGACCGATGACCAGAAGCGTATCTCAAAATTCGAGCCGCAGGCCGTCATCAGCCACGAGCACGCCCTCTCCTCTCAGCGCATCAAGCTGCGCCAGCACGCTCGGATTCATGTGGGTCAGCATCACGCGCCTGGCATTGAGGGCGGGAATTTTCGGCTTCAGAATCTCCCAGCTCATATGGCCGGTGATCTTGCTGCCGGCATAGGCGTAGCACTCGCACACGAACAGGTCGGCGCCGGCCGCGACGG
>JARRNI010000688.1:0-2765 GCA_037385125.1 Pseudolabrys sp. | reverse complement strand
CGCGATTTCAACAGATCCGGCTCAGTGTGCCTGGCCCGCGGTGGCTACGATCCCACTGAGGTATGGGTAATGGCATGAGGTAGAGGTAGGGCGTCTAAGACAGTTCATTCAGGAGCGAGCTTGCGATCTGTAAATCTGCCGTCGTGAAACCCTCACTAAACCGGTGGTAGACTTCGGCCAACGAATCGTGTGCCTGCCTGACGTGCTTCCGGTCGCGCTGCAATCGGGCAAGGCTGGTGGCGGCTCGCAACTCCCATGACAAAGCCCCTTGCCGACGCGCCCATTCAATGGATTGCAGAAAGTACAGATCGGCGACCACGGTATCCGCACCATCCGTCTGCAAAAATAGCTCTCCCTTGAGGCGCAGGAGTTCGGCGATGCACCAAAGCTCCTCTTTTTCCTCACAGCGCTGAAGGCCCTGATCAATGGCCGCGCGGCCCTCGGGTATGCGCCCGGCGCCGGCGAAGCCCTCGGCAAGAAAGCACAAAAATCCGGTGACATAGTGAGCAAACAACCTGCATTTTTGTAGCTCGTCCAGCGCGTTGGCAAGCAGCCGTAGGCCGCCTACAAAATCGCCTTGCTTGATGAATAGCGCCCCCTGCCAGCAGCGCCCAAATACGCTCCATGGACCAAGTGCGTGTTTGGCTGCATGATCGAGCAATATCTTTACGGACCACTCGGCGGTAGCGAGATCGCCCGTCAGCAGCGAGACAGGACATGCGCCTTTGGAAAGAGCTTCGCACAGCGAAATGGCGTGGCTGGTGGATTGTGCTTTCTCGACACCACTTTGGGCGGCATACGCCGCTTGGTCAGGAAAACCCTGCAGCCAGAGCGTTTTCGCAAGAAGCGCGCACGACCCTATAGCTTGACAAAATCGGGAACGGTTTGCGCTTACTGGGTCGGGTGCGAGAACGGCATGAGAACCAAGCTTGCGATCCATGTGGCGCCGTGCACCGGTAAGGTCGCCCATGCACAACAGTGGAAAACCGATCAGCCGTTCACCAATGCACTGGTCCGCAGCGCTTTCCGCAATGTCTCTGAACCGCTGCCCTGTGCGGAGCGCCGCTCGATATTCACCCGCCCCACTCTGACAGAACCACAAGCCCCAAAGCGCTTCCAGCTGGTCCTCGGTATCGTCAAGGTCTTCGGCAATTTTCAAGGCCTTTGCCCACGCTGCAGACGCCTGTGGAGCAAGACCAATTGTGAACACCCGCGATAACCCCAATGCCCTGTAGAGTTGCATCACATTACGCGCTTGAGCGTCCCGGTTTGTTTCCGACGTAATGCATTGCAACGCGCGCTGGACCCGGTCACGACATTCGTCAACCAACGACAACTGAAACCAGAGCGGGATAGCCGCGACGGTGAGTGAGGTACACACGGCCGGATCGCCCCGGGGTGAACGCGCCCAGTCAAGCACCATTTGGATGTTGTTAATGTGACCACCGTAACGGCTTAGCCATTCCGGTCCGGATACGTCTTCCAATTCGCTCAGAGCATGATCAAGAATACTGCATAGATATGCGGCAAGGCGTCGTACGACAGGATCGAGCTCTTCGCTCTCGTAAAGCTTTGCTAATGCATAGGCACGCGTTGTGTCGAGCAACCGGTAGCACGCGACCGTACCATTTGTATTTGCGACCACAAGTGACTTCGCGATCAGATTTGCAAGAGTGCAGGAAACATCGGCGTCAGCCTGGTCGACATCTGTCACTACCGCGCTGGCCGAGTCGAACGTAAAATCTCCCGAGAAAACTGCCAAGTGGCGCAGGAGCCTCTGCTCGGTCGCCGATAGGGAGTCGTAGCTCCAATCGAGTGTGGCGCCCAAGGTTCGGTGCCTCGGCAGGGCGGTGCGCCGGCCACCGGTCAGAAGCCGGAAGCGGTCATCCAGGCGCTGCGCGATCCCCCGCGTCCCGAAGGCATCAATGCGACCAGCCGCCAGTTCGATTGCGAGAGCGATCCCGTCAAGCTGGCGACATATGTCGGCAACAACGGGCGCATCGCGATCGTCCAACTCAAACACATCGCCACTGGAAGCTGCGCGTTCGACGAAGAGCTGGACGGCGGAGAAAGTCAGGGCCTCAGCGGCTGTCAGCCCTGCCGACACCGGAGGCGTTTCCAGCGGCAATAGTCGATAGACGCTTTCTCCCTCCGCGCGCAACGCCTCGCGACTGGTCGCCAGAATACGAATGCCCGTAGTTCCTTTGAGCAGCGTCTCAGCCAGAATAGCGACCGCTACGATGACTTGCTCGCAACTGTCGAAAACGAGCAGCATTTGCCTCTGCCGAAGAAATGCGACGACATCCGAAAGTGGTTCTTCTGAAACATGGGCAAGGCCGAGTGCGCAGGCCAAGACGCCCGAGACTAGCTGGGGATCTTTCAGGGGAGCAAGGTCGAGAAAACAGACGCCGTCCTCGAAAGACCCGGCTAGCTCCTCGGCGACTGCCAGACAGACCGTCGTCTTGCCGATTCCACCCGCCCCCACAATTGTCGCAAGACGGTAACGGTCAAAACGTCCGCTTACAGCACTGATGGCAGTGTCGCGTCCGATGGGCCGCGTTAGGCATACGGGAACGTTGCTTCTGCGGTCCGCGACGGGGGTTGGCATCACCCTGGGGTCAGAATACGAGGTCGGGGCGACGAAGCGATAGCCACGGCCCGGCACGGTGACGATATAGCGGGCGCCATCTCGGCCATCGCGAAGCGCCTTCCTAAGTGAAGCAACCTGGGCTCTAAGGTTTGACTCCTCCACGATCACGCTAGGC
>JARRNI010000687.1:0-2767 GCA_037385125.1 Pseudolabrys sp. | reverse complement strand
GCCGCGTGTTCGACGCCGACATGATCCGTGAGGTTATGGCCGGCATCGCCAAGCGCAACGTACTGGGCGAATGCGACGGCGTGCTGTCGGGCTATATGGGCGGGGCCGATATTGGCGCCGCCATCCTGGAGGCGGTGGCGACGGTGAAGGGCGCCAACCCCTCGGCGAAATACTGCTGCGATCCGGTGATCGGCGACGTCGGCCGCGGCGTCTTCGTGCGCGAGGGCATCCCGGAATTCATGAAGGAAAAGGCGGTGCCGGCTGCCGACGTGATCACGCCCAACCAGTTCGAGCTCGAATATCTTTCCGGCGGCGAATGCAAGACGCTTGCCGCAGCGCTTGATGCGGTGCGGGCGCTGCACGACATGGGTCCCGGCGTGGTGATGGTCACCTCGCTGCATGTCGAGGACACGCCGGAGGATTCGATCGATCTGCTGGCGTCGGACGGCGAGAATCGTGTCCGGCTGCGCACGCCGCGCCTGCAGCTGGTGGTAAATGGGGCCGGCGACGCCATCGCCGCGCTGTTCTTCGCGCACTATCTGCGCGAGGGCAAAGTCGACGCGGCCCTGTCGAAAGCCGCCTCATCTATCTTCGGCGTCTTGAGCAAGACGGCGGAGGCGGGCGCGCCGGAAATCCAGCTGGTAACGGCGCAGGACGAGATCGTCGAGCCGAGCAAGGTTTTCAACGCGGAAGCCATTTGAGCGCGACTGCTGTCCGGCATTTGAAAAATTGACTGGTCGCGGCGCCAGCCGTCCATAAGATATCGGCTATTCGTCTTCAGGGTCTCACCGCCATGCAACGCCGCTTCGCCACTCTCGACGTCTTTACCGCGCGGCCTTTCGCCGGCAATCCGCTGGCGGTCGTGCTCGATGCGGACGGCCTCGACCCTTCCGCCATGCAGCAGATCGCGCGCGAGTTCAATCTGTCGGAGACGGTGTTCGTGCTGCCGCCGGTAAAGCCCGGGCACCGGGCGCGTTTACGCATTTTCACGCCCGCGCGCGAACTGCCCTTTGCCGGCCATCCCACGGTGGGGACCGCGGTGCTGCTCAGCGGCCGTGACGGTGGCGCGGAAGCGCGCGCCCTGGTCCTGGAGGAGGAGATCGGCCCGGTCACCTGCGAGGTGACGCCGGCGGTCGGTGGTGGCCATGCTTCTTTTGTGCTGCCGGTGCTGCCGGTCGAGGCCGGCATGCCGCCTGAGGACGACGCGCTTGCCGATGCCCTCGGGCTGGTACCGGGGGACATCGGCTTCGACGGTTTCGTGCCCAGCGCGTGGTCGGCGGGCGTTTCCTTTATTTTCGTCCCGGTGAAAAGCCGGGATGCGGTGCGCCGTGCCCGGCTCATGCAGACGGCGGCGCTCGGCGACAAGGCCGTTTACGTGTTCAGCAGCGAGACCGTTGATCCGACGCATAATCTACACGCCCGCCTGTTAGCGCCGCATCTGGGCGTCGCCGAGGACCCTGCGACCGGTGCGGCGGCGGCGGCCTTCGTCGGCGTGGCGGCGCGTTTCGGCGGCCTGGCGGACGGCAACCATTCGTTCACCATCGAGCAAGGTTACGAGATGGGCCGCCCCAGCCTGATCCGCCTGCAAATGACGCTGCTGCACGGCAAGCCGGCTGCCGCGTCGATCGGCGGCGAGGCGGTGACCGTCATGCAAGGCACCATCGAGGCTTGACGGCGGGCCCGCGCTCGCGTCGATTGCCGGCGATGAGCGGCCCTGCAGTCTTTCACGTCGAGCGCCTTGCGCTTGCCTTCGCGCCCAAACCCTGGGCTTTCGCGGCCGACCGGTGCGCCGAGATCGACGCCTTTTTCGAGAAGCTCAAGCGCGACCGACCGGCCGTATGGAACGGCCGCGTGCTGCTGCTGTATCATCAAGTGGTGCGCGACGGCGTGTTCAGCGGCGAATTTCTGGAGACCGACTATGCGAGCTTCGCCGCCTGGACCGCCTGGGGCCGGCCGCCGACCGGCGTGCGCGATTGCTTCGGTGCGGCCGCCTTGCTGGCGGCGGATGGAGCGTTCCTGCTCGGCGTCATGGGGCCGCATACCTTCCACGCCGGCCACATCTATTTTCCCTGCGGCACGCCCGATCCCGCCGACATCGACGGCGGCAAGGTCGACCTCGATTTCAGCGTCTGGCGCGAGCTTGCGGAGGAGACCGGGCTGACCGCCGCCGACGTGGAGGCCGAGCCGGGCTGGACGACGGTGGCCGACGGCGGCCTGATCGCACAGATCAAGCTCATGCGCGCGCGGCAGGACGCGGAGAGCCTGCGGGCGCGCATCCTAGCGCACCTGTCGCGCGAAAAGCAGCCCGAGCTTACCGACATCCGCATCGTGCGTGGCCGGGGCGATTTCAATGACGCGATGCCGCGCTATGTTACCGCGTTTCTCGACGACTATTTTGATAAGGCCTGAGCCGTTGCCAAACCGGGCGGGCGGCATGGAGTGAACGCATGAAGCTCGAACATCTCGCCAAACGTTTCCGCATCGACCGACCGGTCAAGTTCCGGCTGGCCGATCACGACCCGGCCGATGTCTGCGGCCTGACCATCGACAAGGCCGAAGCCAAGGTCATGCTGGAGGAGGGCATCGAACGGCTGTCGAACCTGCAGGAGCGGCTCTACGCCAGCGACCGCTGGTCGGTGTTGATCGTATTGCAGGCCATGGACGCCGCCGGCAAGGACAGTGTCATCAAGCACGTGATGACCGGTCGGAACCCGCAAGGGGTCGAGGTGCACGCCTTCAAGCAGCCGAGCGAGGAGGAGCTCGACCA
>JARRNI010000686.1:0-2771 GCA_037385125.1 Pseudolabrys sp. | reverse complement strand
GCCGGCGCCCGGCGACGGCAGCGATGCACCGTCGTCGCCCGCGCCCTGACCCTTTCAAGCCTCGGCGGCCTCGTCGCCGTCGTCATCCTTGTCGTCGTCGCCCTGCATGATCGCTTCTTCGACCAGCCCGGCGTTCTGGCGCACCAGCGCCTCGATCTTGGTGGCGAGATCGGGATTGTCCTTGAGGAACTGCTTGGCGTTCTCGCGCCCCTGACCGATGCGCTGGCTGTTGCAGGAAAACCAGGCGCCCGATTTCTCCACCACGCCGGCCTTGACGCCAAGGTCGATCAGCTCGCCGAGCTTGGACACGCCGGCGCCGTACATGATGTCGAACTCGACCTGCTTGAACGGCGGCGCCAGCTTGTTCTTGACCACCTTGACGCGGGTCTGGTTGCCGATCACCTCGTCGCGCTCCTTAATGGCACCGATGCGGCGGATGTCGAGGCGCACCGAGGCGTAGAACTTGAGCGCGTTGCCCCCCGAGGTGGTCTCCGGCGAGCCGTACATGACGCCGATCTTCATCCTAATTTGATTGATGAAGATCACCATGGTGCGCGAGCGCGAGATCGACGAGGTCAGCTTGCGCAGCGCCTGGCTCATCAGGCGCGCCTGCGAGCCCGGCTGGGTCTCGCCCATCTCGCCTTCCAGCTCCGAGCGCGGCACCAGGGCTGCGACCGAATCCACCACCAGCACGTCGATGGCGCCGGAGCGCACCAGCGTGTCGGCGATCTCCAGCGCCTGCTCGCCGGCGTCCGGCTGCGAGATCAAGAGGTCGTCGGTATTGACGCCGAGCTTGCGGGCATAGACCACGTCGAGCGCGTGCTCGGCGTCGACGAAGGCGCAGATGCCGCCCTTCTTTTGGGCTTCCGCCACGGTGTGCAGCGCGAGCGTGGTCTTGCCGGAGGATTCCGGCCCGTAGATTTCCACCACCCGGCCGCGCGGCAGGCCGCCGATGCCGAGCGCGATGTCGAGCCCGAGCGAGCCGGTGGATATCGACTCGACATCCATGGTCTTGTCGTTCTTGCCGAGCTTCATGATCGAGCCCTTGCCGAACTGGCGCTCGATCTGGCTGAGCGCGGCAGAAAGGGCTTTCGACTTATCCATGGAGGATCCTTCGACGAGACGCAGGGCGGGCTGACTCATAGTTGAGCTCCTATATGGCCGGGATTCGCGCCCCCGACAACGCGGCACGGCGCTGCCGGAATCGATGATGGGAGGCACTGTACCCTATTTGTTCCTTGTTCGCAATATGTTCTTTTGGAGGGCTGGGTACTGGCCCCTTTCCATCAGAGTGGCCCCTATTGAAACTGGGAGTGGTCCGTTTTGGCGACTGCCACATGATTGGCAAGATTCAGCGAAAGAGTTCCCGCGTTGGAACTCAGTAGCTCAGCGGATAGAGCAGCCGCCTACTAAGCGGCAGGTCGTGGGTTCGAATCCCACCTGGGTACAGAAGCGCCGCAGTATCCGGTGACGGGCTGCGGCGCTTTCCTTATATTGGCGGCCGCAGAGGAAAGGAGGTCCCTCATGACCAAACTTTTGGCTGCACCGGAAACCTGTTGATTCCTAGCGGAAGCAGGGCTCACCCAAGCCGTCTCTCCCGGAACCCGAGCATGAGAGCGCAGGCCGCCTCAGTTGGCGGCCTCTTTCAGTCTTCCAGCGCCATTTCAATGGTGTGGCCATATCGAGGAAGAGCGCGATTCATTGCGCGCATGAACTGATCCCATGAATTTGATGCCCTCATAAGGGCAATTGTCGCCGCCATGTGCTCACGAAGGCGAGGGTCGCCAACATCAGCGGTTAGCCACTGAAAATGCTTGTGGCGCCTATTCCCGCTCGGCAATTTCGGGTTTTTCTGGCGAAGCTCCTCCAGCACCCCTGGCGCGAGACGATCATAGACAAGATCATTGGTCCACTTGCCGATGACGCCCGGACGCTTAACAAGCCATGGCTTGTAGGGCCATTTTCGGAGGCGAAAGATTTCCTTATAAAATTCGTCGGGAAAGGTCTTGACCCATTTCCTGAGCTCTTCCGCGATGAACTGCTCTAGGATTTTTTCAAGCGCATTTCGCGCCCGAACATCTTGATAGCCAGTTGCCTCATCGACCAGCGCAATGATGCCAACATGCGCAAGCGCGCGGATCAGAATCTCGGCCTGTTTGGCAACATGAAGCTGGTTATGGGGCAGCTCGCCAGCATCGCGAGCTTTCAGGTAGGTGTCGCACACCATGGGCAAGATTTCCGCCCGATACCCACTCGCCATTGAACCGCTCGGCAACCTAAACCTGATAGGGCGGCTCTTCTCCAATCGCTCCTGAGAAATGAATGGTTTAATTGATTTTCCTTGGAGGATGGCGGGCATCTGCTCTTCGCCCCCCTCATCGCGCACATTTGCCTTCCGATGTCGTCCCAGAGCTACAAGGAAGTCGGCCTGCGTCAGCACGCGGGTCTCGTCGTCATCGTCCAGCACGAAGCATCGGAGTTCAGCATTTCCAACCTTAACGGGCCGGTCTGGACTCCCATAAATTGCGCTCGGAACTTTAATCCCCCACCGGGCCTCGGCCGCCTTCTGCCCGATAGCCTTCCGGCGTTCCTCGGAAAGAGCCGCGGCCCGCGCAATACCCCCCTTAGCTCGGCCGGTGGCTTTCTCACTTTCTTGCGCCACGGAATATTCTCCTTCCATGCTTGCAAATGATTTTGCAATTATATGCTTGCATTTTAAAAATGCAAGGATATGCTTGCAAGCATGAAAGCAAGCATCTACCAACAAGAAG
>JARRNI010000685.1:0-2778 GCA_037385125.1 Pseudolabrys sp. | reverse complement strand
GTCGGCTTTATACTTGGCGTACCAATCCGAACGAAGCCTGGAAAATTCCTCGATCCAGGCTTCGCGCTTCTTCGCGCTTCGTTTGTCGGCCTCGGCCAGCATGGCGGCCAGCACCGACTTGGCGTCGCCCAGCACGCTCGCGGCCAGCGGATAATTGCGGCCGAGCGATTCCGGCTCGATGTCGATCTGGATCGCCGGCGTGCCGATCTTCGGCACCGCCCAAAAATGAGTGGTCATGCCGCCCGTTTCGGTGCCGATGAAGCAGATCAGGTCCGCGGCGTTCACCGCGCGGTTGGCGCTCTCGCGCGAATAGCTGCCGACCACGCCGACCGACAGGGGATGGGTGCCGGCGACCGAGTCCTTGCCGTTGAGCGAGGTGGCGACCGGAATCTGCAAGGCTTCCGCCAGCGCCACCAGTTCGGCGCGGGCGCCCGAGGCGCGCACGCCGCCGCCAGCGACGAAAATGGGGCGCTGCGCCTTTTGCAACAGATCGAGCACGGCTCTGACGTGCGCAGTTTCCGGCTGCGGGCGGAACGGCGGCACCCGCGCGAACTGCGCCTCCACCAGAGCTTCAATCTCCGCCTCTTCCACGTCGAGCTGGCCTTCGTTGCCGCGGAATTGCAGATGCACCGGGCCCGGCGCGCCGGTGGTGGCGGTGCGGAAGGCCTGCCGCACCATGTCGGGAATGCGCGCGACGTCGTCGATGGTGGCGTTGAGCTTGGTCACCGGCTCGAACGCCGGGACGTCGTCGACTTCCTGGTAGACCTTGCGGAACTTGGTTTTCGGATCGCGCCCCCCGGTCATAGCGATGACCGGCGAATGGGCAAGGCAAGCATCGCGTAAGCCCGCAGCGAGATTGAGCGCACCGATCACCTGCGCCATGCACACGCCCGGCTTGCCCGAGGCGCGCGCATAGCCGTCGGCCATATAGGCGGCCGCCTTCTCGCCGTGGCAATGTACGCGCGCGATCTTCGTACGGCGCTCCATCTCGGCGAAGGTGCGCCGTAATACCGCCGGCACCATAAACACATGGGTCACGCCGTAGCCGGCGAGCATATCGGCGAGCACTTCCGCGCCGGTGCGTTTGACGTTGTGGCCGACGGTTGCCATGACTTAAGCGCTTTCATCTTCCGGATTGAATTTCATTGCGATGCCGTTGATGCAGTAGCGCAGGCCGGTGGGCGGCGGGCCATCGGGAAAGACATGGCCCAGATGGCTGCCGCAGCGGCTGCAATGTACCTCGGTGCGCACCATGCCGTGGCTGGTGTCCTCATCGGTCTCGACCGCGCCCGGCTCGGGATCGTGGAAGCTCGGCCAGCCGGTGCCGCTCTCGAATTTCTTGTGCGAGACGAACAGCGGCTGGTCGCAGGCGGCACACACGAAGGTGCCGGCGCGCTTCTCGTAGTTGAGCGCACAGGAGCCCGGCATCTCGGTGCCGTGCTCGCGCATGATCGCGTATTGCTCAGGGCTTAGAATCTTGCGCCATTCGGCTTCGGTGTGCGTGACCGGATATTGCTTCGTAACCATGATGGCCTCTCGATATTCTTGCCGGGTATCGCATATCGCGCCCGAAAATGTTATTTAAATACCCGGCGTAGGAGACGTGCAACATGACCGTGAACGCACCGGCGCGGCCTATTTCGGGAACCATGGACGTGGACGAGTTCATGGCGTTTCTCGAGACGCGGCCCGATGAAGAGCGGTGGGACCTGATCGAGGGGGTTGCCGTGATGATGGGGCCGCCGACCTATGCGCATCAACGGATCGCATCCAACCTCTGCGGCGTGCTTAATAATGCGTTCGCAGCACAAGACCGTGACCTCTTTGCATACCAGGCTGCCGGCGTCCGCAATCCAGGCCTGCGGAATTTCCAACCCGAGCCGGATGTCGTGGTCGTGCCCGGCGTTGCAGGCTACGAGCACTATTCCGAGAAATTCCAGCTTGCCGGCGAAATCGTATCGCCGACGAACACCCGCGCCGAAATCGACTTGAAACTCCGCCGCTATCGCGAGGCGCCGGACAATCTCTATGCGCTCACGATCGAACCGCGCGAACTGCGCGTGGAAATTCATGCCAGGCGCGCCGACTGGCAAGCGACGATTCTGACCGCACCGGACGACGCCGTCGACATGCCGGAATTCGGCCTGCACTGCACGGTGGCCGATCTCTACCGCGGCACGCCGCTCGATCCGCAGCTTCGCCGGCCGGGATGATCTCAACGGTCACTTGATCGCCAGCGGGTTGATCGGCGAGCCGACCGCGCCGGTGATGGGCAGCGCTGGCGCGACGAAGAGAAATTCATAGACTTTGTCGGCGGCGCAGTCGTCGGCCAGCTCCTTGAGCTGGAAGATCTCGCCCATGGTCATGCCCATGATCGGAATCGTGATCCAGTGCCAGGGCTGGTTGATGGCCTCCTCGCTCTCGTTCGGCCGCACCTCGCAGCCCCAGGTGTCGCTTGCCAGCGCGGCGAGCTTGGTGCGCTTGATCCATTCCAGCGTCTCGAAGGCGAAGCCCGGGGCGTCGCCGCCCGGATAGCCGTCCCAGCTCCCGGCCTTCTGGCAGCGCTCCATCATGCCGGTGCGCACGATCACATAATCGCCGCGCTTGACCTCGATGTCCTGTTTCTTGGCGCAGTCGTCGAGGTCCGCGCAGGTGATGCCGTAGCCGTCATTGAGTGACTCCACGCCCTTGGCGCGCGCCACGTCGAGCAGCACGCCGCGCCCGACCATCTTGTTCCTGGTCTTCTCGATGCCGCACTTCTGCGCGCCGGCGCTCGTT